>NZ_CP032998.1:44678-328159 GCF_005080785.1 Buchnera aphidicola (Stegophylla sp.) | reverse complement strand
TAATTTTTTGTGATATTTTTTAAAATATATTTTTTTCATTTTTAAGTATAAAATTATGATAAAGAATATTATTAATTATTTTTTTATTATTATTTTATATTTTATAATATTAATATATTCTTGATTATTTAAATTGTTATTATTAATAAATTTAATATATTTTTTATTAAATATATGGTTTACATAAAATTTTGAGCTATTAATAATATTACTTATCATAATTTTATGATTTATTTTTATATTAAATAAATTAAAATAATTTTTTAAAATTTTTTGATATATTATTTTTGACAAAATATATTTATAATTTCTGATAATATATTTTTTATTATTTTTAATATAATAAAAATTTTTATTAAATAGTTGGATGTGTTTTATTTTTTCATGGCAATATACATTTTTGTATTTTTTAATAATCGTCTTTTGATGTATTAATTTTTAAAATAGAAAAATTATTTTTATTTTTAATATAAATATTTATGCTATTAAATATCATAGAAATTATAATAATAAATAAAATGTAAAAAATTATAATTTTTTTATTGTTATATTTTTTCAACATATTGACTTAGTATTTTATGAACTATTTATATAAATATTTGTTCACAAATAAGATTATGAAATGTAAATAAAATATGATATATCGTTTATAAAATATAATATGTATATTTTATTGTTTTTATTTTTCAAGATAATGTTTTAAAGATAATAAAATATTTTTTATGATTCGAACTAAGTATATAAATACATTAATCAAGATATGATTTTGTTTTTTTAAATTATAGAGTGTTTGATATGAAAGAATTATTTTTTATTTTTATCGATGTTTAAATAATGTTTTTTAAATTTTTCATAGTTAATATATTATTATTGAATTTCATTACTATTGTTAAAGATATATTTTCACTGGAGGGTATGTTATATTAATGTAATGATAAATTATATATAAATCGTTTAACGACACTATTCAGATTATTTTAGTGTATTTTTGTCGTTATTTATATATTATATATTTGTATTTTGTATAAAAAATTAGATTTTATATATTTAACTTCGCATTGCGCAAACGTATTATTATTAATTTTTATTTTTTATATTTTATGAATAAAATTAAAGATTCAGTATTAAATAGTTTTCTTGTTTTTGAATTTATTTAATTTCGATTATTCATAGATTATCGTTTATTTTTATCTAATTGCATTTTTTACTAGATCAATTCGATCAATAATTTTAATATTTTATAATTAATTTTTTATTTTAAATAAGTTTTTAAGTTTGTATTATTTATTATCATGTTTTTATTATTAGGTGAATGAAGATTTTATATTACTTGTTTTGTTATATGTTTTAGTAATTTATTTTTTTAATTTTTCAATTTCGATTTTGTATTATAATAGGTAGTAATATATTGAATATATATTTTAAAATTGTGATTTTATTTTTTAAGGTTGTGTAAAATATTGGGTTTAGTTTTTTAAATAATTTTAGTTATATAATTTTTTATATTGAATATAATTAAAAATGTATATTATTTTTATTATATTTTATAATAATAGATATTGATGGAATTTAGAGTAGTAATAAATATAATATTTGAAGACAGAATTTAATTGTTCATGAATAATTATTTAAGTTAATATTTTTAAGGTTTCATATTTGTAATAATATTGTAATAGGATATTTAATTATGTTTTATATAAAAGATATTGGTTTATGTATCGAATAAAATATTAAATTTTTTATACTATATTTTATTATATTGTAAATATTTTTTCAAATATAGATCTGATATATTCTTATTAATATTTTTGAATTTATATTTTATTATGTATACTAGGTAATATTTTTTATGTGTTTTAGTATTTTTTGATATAGTTGTTTTGACAGTTTTTTCTGTATTCTGTTTTGGTTTATAAAATAAAATATATAAATTTAGGATATTTATTTTATTTGATCGAATTTGTACAGATAAGTACTTTAAATTTTTTATTTTATTTTACTTATCTAAAATAATTGTGTTCTAGTATTATTATTTTGATGTGAATATTTTTAAAATTTTGTTCTTATATTTTATGGAATTTTAATAATTTAATCAATATATTTTTTATTATATTTTTTTATGATGTAGATACTGATATTGAAATTTTTTAATTTTGTTGGTTTTTATAATATGATATATTTTAGTTAATATTTATGTATACATAAATATATTATTTTGTTATTTATATTTTTTTATTTTTTATGTTTTATTTATAGTATTTATTTTTTATTTAAATAAATTTTTTTAATTTTATTTTTTATTTATTTTATATTTTTTATTTTTATTTAGTATTTTGATATTTTTGATTTTAAAATTAAAGATAAATATTTTTATCTTGTTTTTCAGTTAGTTATTTTAAGATATTGAATCTAATTTTTATAGTAATCTGAAAATATTATATCAGATATTTGAGTATCATTATTTATATATGATAAGAATTTGAATATGTTGTTAGGTGTATTAAATTTATGATATATATTTCAAAATTTATATAAAAAATTTTTTTCATATTCGTATTTTTTAATTATTTTAATTAAACAATATAGTATTTTTTAATATAATATTATTATGATAGTGATGATTATTTAATTGATAAATTTAATTTATTTTTAATTTTTATAATAACATTTTATAGAGTTGTTAGATGTAATATTGATTTTTTGTATAATTAAAAATATATTTTTTTATAGAAAATATATTGTATATGTATTTAAAGTTTACGATCATAATGTTTTAGTTTAGGAATAAGTATAAAATTATATTATGATGATATATAAATGTTTCAAAATTTTATATAGATTATATATGATATATATATTATTTTATTAATTATATTTATGGTTACAATTATATTTGTAATAGTAATTATTTAATATATTTGGAAGTGTTTATATGCATACATTTTTTGTAGAGATATAGTGTAATGTTTTCAAATTCTATTAATTTATTGAATTTTATTATTTGGTAAACAAATTTAAAGTTGATAATTATATTATTATGAATATTATTTGTTTTTATATTCAAATTTATTTATTATTTTTATACGTTATTGTTGGTTTTATATTATTTGTAATTGTTTTTTTTGTAATTAATATTTTTTTTACGTTTTGCATAGAAGGTAACTCATACATGGTATCTAACAAAATATTTTCTAATATTGTTCGTAATCCCCGAGCACCTGTTTTATTTTTTAATGTTTTTTTTGCAATTTCTTTAATTGCATGGTCTTCAAATATTAATTTTATTTTTTCAAAATAGAATATTTGTTGGTATTGTTTAATAAGTGCATTTTTAGGTTTCGATAATATTTGGTATAACATATTTTCATTAACATTATCTAATGTAACGATGATTGGTAGACGTCCTATAAATTCTGGAATTAATCCAAATTTAATTAAGTCTGTTGATTCTACTTGTTTAAGGAAAATATTGGGATTTTTCATTAAATTATCTTTTTCAATTTTAGCATTGAATCCAATATTTGTTTTGTTTTTTAATCTTTGATAAATAATTTTATCTAGACCAGAAAATGTTCCACCACATATAAATAATATTTTTGAAGTATCGACATATAAACATTCTTGTTGAGGATGTTTTCGTGTTCCATGTATAGGAATAGATGATACTGTACCTTCTATAAGTTTTAATAGTGCTTGTTGTACTCCTTCACCTGAAACATCTCTAGTAATAGATAAATTGTTAGATTTTTTAGATATTTTATCAATTTCGTCAATATATATAATACCTGTTTCTGCTATGGATGTTTGATAATTACATTTACGCAACAGTTTTTGAATAATAGTTTCAACATCTTCTCCTACATAACCTGCTTCAGTTAATGATGTAGCGTCTGCTATAGCAAAAGGAATATTAAGTAGCTTTGCTAATGTTGTTGCTAATAAAGTTTTTCCACTTCCTGTAGGCCCAATTAATAATATATTACTTTTTTCTAGTTGAATATTTTTTTTGTTATTGTATGAATGTATAAGACGTTTATAATGATTATAAACTGCTACAGATAATACTTTTTTAGCGGATTGTTGACCTATAATATATTTATTAAGATATTCGTGTATTTCTTTAGGTTTAGGTATATTGTTTAATTGTGTTTTATAGTTGATATTTAATTTGTTTTCATTAATAATTTTAAAACATATTTGTACGCATTGATTACATATATATACTGATGATTGTCCTGATATTATTTTTTTTTTTTTATAGTTTTTTTGGCAAAATGAACATGAAAATTTATTGTTTTTTTTATTATCTTCCATATATTATTATCCTATATTGATTATATGTTTGAGTATTTACAATTCATATTATTATAATGTTTGTTATGTGAATATTTATAATTTTATTGTTTTTCTAGATTGCAATATAGAGTCTACTAATCCATATTTTATAGATTCTTGAGCATTTAAAAAATGATCTCGTTCTGTATCTTGTTCAATTTTTTTTATTGCCTGTCCAGTATGATAAGATATAATTTGATTTATTTTTTTTTTCATTTTTAGAATTTCGTATGTATGGATCTCAATGTCTGATGCTGTACCTTGATATTGTCCTAATGGTTGATGAATCATAACTTGAGCATGATTTAAACAGAATCTTTTACCTTTCGTGCCAGCACATAATAGTATTGCAGCCATTGAACATGATTGGCCAACACAAATAGTGTTTATATCTGGAGTAACAAATTGCATAGTATCATAAATTGATAATCCTGCTGTAATGATTCCTCCAGGCGAGTTGATATATAGAAATATATCTTTATTAGGATTTTGGGACTCTAAAAAAAGTATTTGTGCAATAATAATATTCGACATATTATCTTCTATGTTTCCAGTAATAAAAATAATTCTTTCTTGTAATAAACGTGAATATATATCGTATGCACGTTCTCCTTGTTCAGTTTTTTCGATAACTGTAGGAATTAAATTTATAGGGTTTGTAAATATTTTTTTATTTTTATATAACATAATTATTCTTATTGGAAATAATTTTAATGATATTATATAAATAATATATAATATATTAAATAAAATTTGTGATAAATAGTTCTAAAATGGAAGAATATATTGTATTTATTTTATATAATTCAATATTAGGTTATATAATTTATGATTTTTAATAATATATTTTATTTTGATTATAATGGTGTTGTATTAAAAGAATTAAGAAGAACTAATATTTAATGTGTTATTTTGAATGGTATTTATGAGTTTTAGGTTAAATTTTTTATTTTTTTTATATAGTATATAAATATCAATATTACTTTGTATATTGTATAATAATATTTAGATATTATTTTATTTATAGTATAAATATTATTTTATATAATTTATTTATAATATATTTTTAATAAAAATATAATATAAATAGATTATATTTATTAATTTTAAAATTATATTTTATATTTTTAATAGATTATATATTATTTTTATCGATTTTCATATTTTTAAAATATATTTAATTGATATTTTTACTATTTATTTTATGTTTTTTAGAAATATATAAGTTATTCAATATTTATTGATATATAATATGATTTGTTAGTATAATTTATATATTTTATTTCCAATGATGGAATATTTAATATTTATAATGTAATTTTATATATGTTATTTTTAAAATTGATTTATATTTAATTTTTATAAAAAATATAAAATATTTATGATTTTGTGTGCATCATGTTAATTATTTTATTAAATTTAATTTTGACATATTATATTTGGAATATATTTTATTTTTTTTTTGTACCATTCTTTTGTAGTATATGTATACATTGAAATTGCATAAATGGTATTTTTAAATTTTTTAGATAATATAAAATACATTTTTTTTTGTCTTTGCAATGAGTTTTTATTAATAAATTTATTACTAACAATAAATATTACAATATGTTTTTTGTTATTTTTTATTTTATGATATGCACTGTTATCATAGATTTTCAGATATTTAGGTTTGAAATATTTTTGTATTGTTTTTATCATAATTTAAATTTTTATTATTTGTATGTTATTAAAAATAATTTTATTTATTTAATCAAGATATCAATCTATTTATTAAAATTCAAGAATAATAATTTTAAAATTTAAATTTTATTTCAAAAATTTGTATTTTATAAAATATATAATGTATTTACAATATTTTAAGGATATAAAAAATGTGTTTGATGTTAAAAAGTATGATATTAGTGATTGTAATATTTTTATTGCATGGATATCGTGATTCTATTTTGTATCCTGTAGGTAAAATATTATATGCACAACATAAATTAATATTTATTTCATTTTTTATTATGTTAATAGTTGTTATACCTGTTATTTTTATGACTTTTTTTTTTTCTTATAAGTATAATGCTAAAAATGTTCAACATGAATATTGTCCAAATTGGTCTCATTCAAATAAAATTGAAACAATAATTTGGGTTATTCCAATTATGATAATTGTTTTTCTTGGCGTGATTGCATGGCAGTCATCACATACTTTAGATCCTAAAAAACCGATTACTTCTGTTAATCGTGCTATTGTAATTGATGTAGTATCATTGGATTGGAAATGGTTATTTATATATCCTAATAATACTATTACTATTAATGAAATTATATTACCTATAAATACTCCAATTATTTTTCATATTACTTCGTATTCTGTAATGAGTTCTTTTTTTATTCCTGTTTTAGGTAGTCAAATTTATTCTATGCCAGGTATGAAGACAACACTTTATTTAATTGCAAATATTCCAGGAACATACTATGGTTTATCTGCTAATTATAATGGATTAGGTTTTTCTAATATGAAATTTAATGTTTTTATTGTACCGAATAATAATATTTTTTATTTATGGATGAATAAATTGCAAAATTCCATTGATAAATTAAATAATGTTAAACAATTTATGATTTTATCTAATCCGCATGAATTTTGTACAGTAAAATATTTTTCTATTGTTTTCAATGGGTTATTTGATAGAATAATTAATCGGACTATATAATTGGTTAAATGTATATTATATAAAATTTTAGTTTTATATATTATTGTAATTGATTTTAAAAATTTTTTGAGGAAGTTAAGAGAATGTTAGGCAAGTTAACGTTTTATTCTATTCCGTATGATGAACCTATTATTGTAGTTACTGTGATTTGTATTATTTTAATTAGTTTATTTATTATTTTTCAAATTACGATATTAAAAAAATGGAAGTATTTATGGTCAGAATGGTTGACTTCAGTTGATCATAAAAAAATTTCTGTTATGTATTTAATTTTAGCATTTATTATGTTATTTCGAGGATTTATTGATGCAATAATGATGCGTATACAACAATTTTTATCTTCTATGGGTAATTTGGGTTTTTTGCCTCCTCATCATTATGATCAGATATTTACTGCTCATGGTGTTATTATGATTTTTTTTGTTGCTATGCCTTTAATTATTGCATTAATGAATTTAATTATACCTTTACAAATTGGTTCTAGAGATGTAGCATTTCCATTTTTAAATAATTTAAGTTTTTGGTTAACGGCAAGTGGTGCATTGCTAATGAATATATCTCTAGGGATTGGTGAATTTGCACAAACTGGATGGTTATCTTATCCTCCTCTTTCTGAAATTCAATATAGTCCAGGAGTAGGAGTTGACTATTGGATTTGGAGTTTACAAATATCAGGTATTGGAACAACATTAAGTGGTATTAATTTTATAGTTACTATTTTAAAAATGCGCGCTCCTGGTATGAAGATGTTTAGATTACCAGTTTTTATTTGGACAACTTTATGTTCTAATATTTTAATTATTTCTGCTTTTCCAGTTTTAACATTAACTTTAATATTATTAAGTTTAGATCGTTATTTAGGATTTCATTTTTTTACTAATGATTGTGGTGGTAATGCTATGATGTATATTAATTTAATATGGATTTGGGGTCATCCAGAAGTATATATTTTAATATTACCAGCTTTTGGTATTTTTTCAGAAATAGTATCCACATTTTCTAAAAAATCTTTGTTTGGTTATGTATCTCTTGTATGGGCTACAATATCTATTACTATATTATCATTTATAGTTTGGGTTCATCATTTTTTTACTATGGGGTCTGGAGCTAATATTAATGCGTTTTTTGGAATTACGACAATGATTATTGCTATTCCTACAGGGGTAAAAATATTTAATTGGTTATTTACTATGTATAAAGGCCGTGTACATATGCATTCTGCTATGTTATGGACTTTAGGGTTTTTAATAACTTTTACCATTGGGGGTATGGCAGGTGTATTATTATCTATTCCAGCTATAGACTTTGTACTTCATAATAGTGTATTTTTAGTGGCTCATTTTCATAATGTTATTATTGGTGGTGTAATATTTGGATGTTTTGCAGGGATTACATATTGGTTTCCAAAATTTTTTGGTTTTGCATTAGATGAAAAATGGGGTAAACGTTCTTTTTATTTTTGGATATTTGGTTTTTTTATGGCTTTTATGCCTTTATATTATTTAGGTTTATTAGGTATGACTCGTCGTTTAAGTCAAAACATTGATCCAAGATTTCATTTTATGTTAATGATTTCTTTAATAGGAGTAATATTTATTTCTATAGGGATATTATGTCAAATAATACAATTGTATATTTCTATCAAATATAGACATATATATCGTACTGGTGGAGATCCTTGGGATGGTAGAACATTAGAATGGTCTCTTCCTTCTCCTCCTCCAATTTATAATTTTGCACATATTCCAGTTGTTGTAAGTATTGACGATTTTTGGTATAAAAAACAAATAAGTTCATTATCAAATCAGAATAAAGTATATCATGATATTCATATGCCAAAAAATACTTCTTTAGGAATAATTTTAGGATTTTTATCTTTATTGTTTGGTTTTTCAATGGTATGGTATATTTGGTGGATAAGTTTATTATCTCTTTTATTGATATGTATTATTTTTTTTAAATACACCATGTATGAAAATAGTTATTACATACTAAGTAAAGATATTAAAAAAATAGAAGATGAATATTTAGAGATTGACAATAAGGGTTAATATGAATACAGATAATATTCATAATATAGAAAGCAATAATCATCTTGTAGATAAAAAATTGTTTGGTTTGTGGATATATTTAATGAGTGATTGTATACTTTTTGCTACTATGTTTGCTGTATATTATGTAATGTCAAAGAATATAATAATATATTCTATATTTTTTAATTTAAAATTTATTTTTTTTGAAACATTTTTATTATTGTTTAGTTCTGTTACTTATGGAATTACAGTATTGTGTTTTAAATATAATAAAATATTATTTGTTTATATTTTTATGATAATAACTTTTTTTTTGGGTTTGTGTTTTGTTATTATGGAATTATATGAATTTCATCATTTGATAAGATTAGGATTATCTCCTCAAAAAGATGGTTCTTTATCAGCTTTTTTTACATTAATTGGATTACATGGTATGCATGTTATTATAGGATTATTATGGATGATAGGATTATTTTTTCAAATTATAAAATGTAATCTGAAATATTTAATTTATGTTCGTATTTTATCTTTAGGATTGTTTTGGCATTTTTTAGATATAATTTGGATTTTTGTTTTTACAATAGTATATTTATTAGGAAGTATATAATGAATAGTATTAATAATTATAATTCATTAAACAGTAGTATTAAAATGTATATCTTAGGATATTTTATTTCGTTAATATTAACTATTATTCCTTTTTTTTTGGTGATGAAAAGAGATTATTGTTATTCAAAAAGAATTTTAATTATTGTACTAATATTGTCTTTATTATTACAAATTTTTGTGCATTGTAAATATTTTTTACATTTAAATTTTTCTAAAAAATATTATTGGAATTATATTTTTTTAATTTTTTCAATAATAGTTATTTGTATTATTGTTTTAGGTTCGATCTGGATTATGAAAGGTTTACAAAATAATTTGTGTGGTTCGTAATATAATAATAATGAAAAATTATTTTTTATCAATTAAACCTGGTATTGTTATTGCTAATTTAATATCGGTATTAGGAGGATTTTGTTTTTTTTCTTCATATGTATATATTAATATTTATGTTTTGTTTTATGTTGTGTTTGGAACAGGATTAGTGATTGCGTCTGGTTGTTTATTTAATAATATTATTGATACTGATATTGATAAATATATGATTCGTACGAGAAGTAGAATATTATTACAATCGTCAATTCCTATTTTATATTTTAAAATATATGGTATATTGTTATTATTATTAGGATTTAGTATATTATTTATTAAAGTAAATATATTATCTTCATTATTATCTATAATGGGATTTTGTATTTATGTTTTTATTTATAGTTTATATATGAAAAGAAAGACTATATATTCTACTATTGTAGGTAGTTTATCTGGAGCAATTCCTCCTTTAGTAGGATATTGTTCGGTATCGAATAGTATTGATGTAAAATCTATATTATTATTTACAGTTTTTATATTGTGGCAAATACCTCATTCCTATTCTATTTATATTTTGTATTATGAAGATTATAAAAAAGCAAAAATACCAGTTTTTTCTGTCAAGAAAGGAATTGAAAAAACAATTAAGGAGATTATTTTTTATATATTATTATTTTCTTTAGTAATTTGTTTATTTTACAACTTTCAATATGTAAATTTTAAATTTATTATGGTATTATCATTATTGAATATATTTTGGTTATGTATATCTTTTTTATGTTATTTTTTTAAAAATTGTAAATTTTTTTTTCGTTTATTATTTTATTTTTCTATTTTAATTATTTGTATTTTTAATATTTTTTTAATGTTAAATTTTTTACAATATATTTAAAATTATTCTTTGATGTATGATTTAATTATTTAATTATTTAATTTATATATTATAAACATATTGTGCTTGTTGGTAAACCAGCAATTTTATTTGCTTGTTTAATAATACCATGAGGGAATAGTGATAATAAATATAGATTATTACTTTTATTATTTCCTATTTCTTTTTTTATTATTTTTAATAATATACGATTTGTAGGATTAATATTATATTTAAAATAAATTTTTCTTATTAAATATATAATTTCCCAATGGTTTTCTGTCATAATAATGTTTTCTTTTTTTGCAATTTTTAAAGCATATTTGGTATTCCATTTTTGTTGGGTATTATTATTGTTCATATTTTGTATTATTTAAAATTTTTTAAAGTATTTTATTTATTTATTTATTATAAATATATTTTTATGTTTGTAAATTGTTTATAGTTTATCAAAATGTAAGTAAAACATTTATATTGTGTGTTAGATTTTTTATATCGTGAGTTGTATAATATTGATGTAAAGTATTATCATATTATTGATGATGATTTTAAAAATGAAAATAAAAACTTTTAATTTGATACTTATAATACTATATAATGTGTGTTGTAAAAATGGAATTATGTTTGTTTTTAGTTTGGTTAAATCTTTTTTTATATTTCGTAAAAATTTATTGTATAATATATTAATATTATTATAAATATATTGTATTTATAAATATTTGAATATATTTGTAATAATATTAAATATTATATAATAATTGATTAAATTATTTTTTTTTTAATCGTATGTTATTTACCGCTTTATCTAAAACACCGTTAATGAATTTATAACTATATTTAGATCCAAAACGTTTAGCTAATTCTATACTTTCATTAATTAATACTTTGTTAGGTATATTTAATTTATATATCATTTCATAAAAAGAAAGACGTAATATTGCTTTTTCAATTTGATCTATTTTTTCTAATTTTCTATTAATATATAAACTAATTATTTTATCTAAATATTGATATTTTAATGTTATTTTTGTAATTAATTCATGAAAATAAGTTATATCGACTTGTTGTTGATTAATGTTTTTCATATATTGATGTTCAATATCTATAATATCATTTTTAGATATTTGCCATGAATATAATGCTTGTATAATATATTGTCTTGCTTTTTTCCGTGTTTGTATATTCATAGTTATTTTATATAGTAATATTAAATTGTATTGTAAATATTCTATAATATATTATTGTTTATGTATTTATTTTTTTATATGGTGTAAGTATTATTCTTAAATCTGATCCAATAAATTTAATTGTTTTAAATTTTAATTGTAAAGTTTCATGTAGTCTTATTTTTTTATTCATAATATATAATGGTTTAGATAAATGTCCTAACATTTTAGGAGCAATATATATGATTAATTCATCAATAATATTTAAATATAATAATTTACTAAATAATATTGCTCCGCATTCAATCCATATTGCGTTAATATTTTTTTGTCCTAAATAATTAAATAGTTTTATGAGATTTATTTTATTTTTATATGGTGGTAGTATAATTTGTTTTACATGATTAGGCCAAAAATTATTATCTTTTTTAATTCTTATTAACCAAATTGTACTTAATTCATTAATAAATTTATGATAAGGTTGAATTTTATTTTTACTGTCTATTATAATTCTTATTGGTTGGGGGTAATTCATTTTGTTTTTTTGTTGTGGTCGAGCAGTAAGTAAAGGGTTGTCTATCATAATTGTTTGACTAGTACTTAAGATTGCTGTACTTAATAAACGAAATTTATGTACATCTTGTATAGATTTTGGAGAAGTAATCCATTTGCTTTCTCCATTATGCATAGCAATTTTACCATCTATTGAAGTAGCCATTTTAATTTGAATCCAAGGTATATTGGTTTGCATTCGTTTAAAAAATCCATAATTGATTTTTTTTGATTGTTTTAATAAAATTCCTGTTGTTATTTTAATATTTGATTTTTTTAAATATTTGATTCCATTTCCTGAAATGCAAGGATTTGGATCTAAAGCAGAGATTACTATTCTAGTTATTCCGGATTGAACAAGTGCATAACAACATGGTGGTGTTTTTCCAAAATGGCTACAGGGTTCTAATGAAATATATGCTGTGCCTTGATATGCTAAATTTCCTGCCATATTTAAAGCATTTATTTCTGCATGATTTGTATTGGGTTTAATATGCCAACCTATACCAATTATTTTATTATTTTTGACAATAATACAACCAACATTAGGATTAGATTGAGTTGTATATTGACCTTTTTTAGCTAGTTGAATAGCTTTTTTCATATAGAATATATCTGTTTGTTTATTTATATCACGCATATATAGACAATTATATATTTATGTAAAGACGATTATAATTTTATTATACAATTATATCTTTGATTATTTTGTATAATATGATTCATTTTTTAATTGTTTTATAACATTTATCATTTCTAATATTGCTAATGCTGCTTCACTACCTTTATTTCCTAATTTAGTTCCTGATCGATGAATTGCTTGTTCAATATTATTAATCATTAATATACCTAATGTAATAGGAATATTATTTTTAATACTAATATCTGATAATTTAGAACTTACTTCATTTGATATATTTTCAAAATGAATTGTTTCACCTTTGATAATGGTTCCTAATGCTATAATACCATGATAATATTGTTTCTGAGATATAATATTTGCAATGACAGGAATTTCATAGGCTCCTGGTACTTTGATAATTGTAATATTTTTGTTAGATACTTCTCCAATTCTTGTTAATATATCAATAGAACCTGTTAATAAATGTTGATTAATAAAATTATTAAATCTTGGAATAATAATTGCTATTTTTGATTTTTGTGTTATCATTTTTCCTTCGATAACTTTTATATTTTTTTTATTAAAATATGTATTATGATCATTCATGACATTTATCCTGATATTATTAAATATATTAATATTATTTTATAATAATTTTGACTAAGTATTTTATTTTATACATTTTTATAAAATAATAATATATTTTTTTTTTTTAGTATTGCTTTTTGTATAAAAATATTATATTATTATTAATAGCGGGATGGAGCAGATTGGTAGCTCGTCGGGCTCATAACCCGAAGGTCGTTGGTTCAAATCCAACTCCCGCAAAATAAAATGTATATAATAAAATATAAAAAATTATTTTTATATTTTTTAAATATTTTTATTATTTTAAAATTTATAGGGTGATATTTATATTTTTATAACTTATAGTAAAGTAAAGTTTTTTATTATATAATAGAAATAAAATATTTTTTATATTTTTGAACAGATTTTTTTATATTTTTTTATTTTTTATAACATTTATATTTAATACGGAATAAGATATAGTAATTTTATTATCATCTAAGGCTTTTTTAATTTTAGACATTACATCCCAATATACTGTGTTTAAGTCGTTTGTATTACTCCAACATCGAATAATAAACCTCATTGCATATGAATCAAATTTACTTAATCCAATGATAATATCTTTTTCTTGTATAATTTTAGGTTCTTCATGAATAACTTTTTTTAGGATTTGAATTACAGTATCTACATTAGCATTATATGGGATATGAATAACAAATTCGTTTCTTCGATATGGTTCTCTCGAATAATTAATAATATTATTAGAAGTAATTTTATTATTAGGAACGATAATAATTTTACCATCTAATGTACGTAGTGTTGTATAAAATATATGTATATTTAATACTGTTCCTGTAGCTTTTCCTAAAACGACATATTCTCCTGTTCTTAATGGACTGAGAAGAATTAATAATATTCCGGACGAAAAATTTGATAATGATCCTTGTAATGCTAATCCTATTGCCATGCCAGCTGCTCCTAATATGGCAATAACCGATGTTGTTTGAACACCTATATAACTTAAAGATGTAATTGTTGAACATGTGATAATTATATATTTTGATAAAGTAGAAAGAAATTCTGATATTGTAGTATCGATATGTTTAGATGAAAGTACTGTTTTAATTCCTATAGATAATATTTTAGCAATAATAAAGCCTAATATCATTATCGTAATTGCGAAAATAATATTGATCATATGATTATTTAAAAATATAATTCGATTATGAACGATCCAATTGCCAACATAATTAATATTATTAATTACGTTTAATTCGTGCATTTTTTTTTCCAGCATTAAGTAGAAATAATTATATGAGAATGTTTTAAATTTAAACTAATATCTTAAAAATGTAAATTATTATTTAATACGCATATATATGATAAAATTAATAAAATTTTTTATATTATCTTTAAATTAAGTTATAACAATTGAGTTGTTTAAATATTTTTTTTAATTGACAACATATAGAAATTTGTGATGATCTTATCCAAGATCTAGGATCATAATATTGTTTATTTGGTTGGTGTATTCCTTTTGGATTACCTAATTGACTTTGTAAATACAATTTGTTTTTTTTGTAATATTTATAAATTCCTGACCAAGATGCCCATTGTATATCTGTATCAATATTCATTTTAACTACTCCATATTGAATAGATTCTTGGATATCGGATATTGATGATCCTGATCCTCCATGAAAAACGAAATTGATAGGATGAGAATTTGTTAAATTATTTTGTTTTTTTGTATATTTTTGTGATTTTTTAAGTATTTTAGGTTTTAAAGATATATTTCCTGGTTGATATACTCCATGTACATTTCCAAAAGAAGCAGCAATAGTAAAATTTGGACTAATTTGTATTAATTTTTCATATGCATATTGTACTTCTTGAGGAGTAGTATATAATAAAGAAGAATCTATATTACAATTATTTACCCCATCTTCTTCACCTCCTGTACAACCTAATTCAATTTCTAAAAACATATTTATTTTACTCATTTTTTGTAAATATTTGGTACATATTTCTATATTTGATTTTAACTTTTCTTGGGATAAATCTATCATATGTGATGAAAAGATTGGATATCCTTTTTGAATAAAATTTTTTTCTCCTTTTTCTAATAATCCATCAATCCATGATAGTGTATTTTTATAACAATGGTCTGTATGTAGTATTACAGGTACACCATAATGTTTAGCAAGTAAATGAACATGTTGAGCTCCTGATAAAGAACCTAATATTTCTTTTTTTGGAGAAGAAGATTGTAATCCTATTCCAGAAAAGAATGACGATCCTCCGTATGAGAATTGTATAATTACAGGTGCTTTCATGTTTGATGCAGTTTCTAAAACACTATTTATAGAATCAATATTAATACAATTAATTGCTGGTATTGCAAAATTATTACTTTTTGCTAATTGAAATATTTTTTGAATATCTTTTCCAAAAATTATTCCGGGTTTTATAAAATTTAATTTTTTTTCCATTTATTTTCCTAAATAATATTTTTTATTTTTAAATGATTTTATTATTTTTTAGATTATATTTTTTTTTGGATATTTCTAACATATGTATAGAAGATAATGTGTTTTTTTCTATAAATTCTAAAAATGCTCCTCCTCCAGTAGATATATAAGATATTTTATTTTGAATATTAAACATGTTAATAACAGATATTGTTTCTCCTCCTCCTGCTATAGAAAATGCTTTACTATTAGCAATACTTGTTGCTAATTTTTTAGTTCCTATACTAAATTTAGGAAATTCAAATACTCCTACTGGTCCATTCCATAAAATTGTTTTTGCTTTTTTAATGATTTTTGTCATATTTTCAATACTTTTGTCACCTAAATCCATAATTTCTTCATTATTATGGATTTCAAATGGTTTTTTAACAATTGCTGATGATTTTGTTGAAAAATTTGTTCCTACTCTGGAATCAATAGGTATAATAATGTTATATTGATGTTTGATTTTTTTTGCCATATCTATAAATTTAGGTTCATAAAGAGATTTTCCAATGTTATAATCAATAGCTAAAAAAGTATTTGCAATTCCACCTCCTACTATTACTGTATCTGAAAGTTTAGCTAATGATTGAATTAATTTAAATTTGGTTGATATTTTTGATCCTCCTACTATAGAAATCATAGGCCTTTCAGGATTTTTTAAAACAATACTTAATTTTTTAATTTCTGAAATTAATAAAGGTCCAGCACAAGCAATTTTTGTAAACATTCCTATACCGAATGTGGATGATTCTTTTCTGTGAGCACTTCCAAAAGCATCCATAACAAAAATGTCACATAAAGAAGCGTATTTTTGTGATAAAGAAATGTCATTATTTTTTTCTCCTATGTTAAATCTAACATTTTCTAATATTAATAGTTCTCCTGAATTTATTTGTATTTTATTAAGATTATTAGAAAAATATATTTTTGTTTTATTAAATATTTTTTTTAAATATTGAAATATTGGTAATAAAGAGAATTGTTTTTGATATTTTCCTTCTTTTGGTCTTCCTAAATGTGACATAACTATTACTTTTGCATGATTTTTTAATGCTAATTGAATCGTAGGTATACTTGCTTGAATTCGCATATCAGACATGATTTTATTGTTTACTATTGGAACATTGAAATCAACTCGTATTAAAACTTTTTTATTTTTTAAATTTAATTCGTTCATATGAAGCATATTTTTGATTTTCATTTTTTTTTACTATATTTATATTCATATAATGTTATTTTATATTTAATATTTAATTTAAAAGAATGTATTATATAAAATAGTATATTTTATTGTATATTATATTAATAAAATTATTATATAATTATTATGTAATATTGTTTATTATTTTTAAATACATTTTACATAATACTTCTATTGTTATCAACAATATGTTGATCGTTGAAATTTAATTTGTTTTATATTTTAAACCATGCAGTCATTCCATCTAAAAACATTTGTGTTGATAACATAATTAATATTAAACCCATAAGTCGTTCTAAAGCATGTACTCCATTAGTACCTAAAAATTTTAAAAATGTTCCTGATGATAATAAAATCATCATTGTTGATCCCCAAGCCAATAATAATGATATTAATAACGAACTGACTTGATGTGAATATTGATGTGACAATAACATTAATGTTGCTAATAACGATGGTCCTGCAACTAATGGAATAGCTAAAGGAACTAGAAAAGGTTCAGATTGGTTCATTAATTCTTCATTTTCTTTCATATTTGGAAATATCATTTTAATTGCTATTAAAAATAATATAATACCTCCAGAAATTGATACTGTTTCAGATTTTAAATCAAGTAATGATAATGTTTTTTCTCCAACAAGTAAAAATAATACCATGATTATTAAAGCAATTATCATTTCTCTCATTAAAACTATAACACGTCTTTTAGGATGTAAATGTTTTAATACTGACATAAAAATTGGTAGATTACCTAATGGATCCATAATTAGTATTAATAATATAGTCGTAGAAATAATTTCATTCATTTTTTTTCCTTTTTGTATATTTTTATTTTAGAAATATATATTATTTATATAAAATACTTGGATAATATATTATAATAATATATATTTTGTATATTATAAAATTAATTATTAAATTTTATTTATGAAACTATAAGGAACGAATATTATTTATTTGAAATTATAATTATTTTTTTAAAATAAAATATTCGTAATAAATTATTATGAAAAAATTTGTTGGGTTTGTTGGTTGGAGAGGTATGGTGGGATCTGTATTAATATCAAGAATGATTGAAGAAAATAATTTTTTGAATATTAATCCAGTGTTTTTTTCAACATCACAAGTGGGAAAATATGCACCTAATTTTTTAAATTTTTCTAAGAAACATATTTTACAAGATGCTTATAATATTGTAGATCTACAAAAAATGGATATTATTATTACATGTCAAGGAGGAGATTATACTAATATAATTTATAATCAGTTACGGTCTGTTGGATGGTTAGGATATTGGATAGATGCAGCATCTACTTTACGAATGGAAAATGATTCAATTATAGTATTAGATCCTATAAATATTAAATTAATAAATGATTCTATTGAAAAAGGGATTAAAACGTTTGTTGGTGGTAATTGTACGGTAAGTTTAATGCTTATGGCATTAGGGGGATTATTGAAAAGTAAATTAGTAGAAAATATTATATTTTCTACGTATCAAGCAGCATCTGGTGCTGGATCAAAAAATGTTATAGAATTATTACACCAAATGGGATATTTATATAATGTTGTTTCTTATGATTTAGCATTAGAAATGAATAGTGTATTAGAAATAGAAAAAAAAGTTTCTGATTGTTTACGTTATGGTCAATGTCCTAAAAAATTTTTTCATGTTCCTTTAGCTGGTAATGTATTACCTTGGATTGATATGGGTATGCAAAATGGTCAAACTCGTGAAGAATGGAAAGTACAACAAGAAATGAATAAAATATTAAATTTGAAAAATATTATTCCAGTTGATGGGACTTGTGTTCGAGTTGGAGCATTACGTTGTCACAGTCAATCATTTATTATTAAACTAAAAAAAAATATATCTGTTTCTGAAATTACGAACATTTTAAAAGCACATAATGATTGGATTAAAATTATTCCTAATGATTTTCAATCTACTATAGATGGTTTAACCCCAGTATCTGTTACAGGAACATTAGATATAGCTGTTGGACGGATTAGAATGTTAAATATAGGTTCTAAATATTTATCAATATTTACTGTAGGTGATCAATTATTATGGGGTGCTGCAGAACCAATACGTAGAATGTTAATGATTTTGTTACGATAATATAACGAAATTTTGATATAAATAGTTTAATTTTTATTTTTTAATTAAAAATTGATATGGTTTTTGGTGAGTATTTTTTTTTAATAAAGTATAATTCATACAATTACATAATAAAGGTATGTCCCAAGTAGTGGAAATATCATTTGATAGGATAAGTATTTTTTCTCCATATTGTATATTTCTAATATTTTTTCGAATTACTATAATAGTATCTGGACATCTTAAATGTGTTAAATTTAATATTTTAAGAAGCATATTTTTTTTATTTATGATAAATTTGATATTATTAATATTATATTTAATAAATATTATTGCATATAAATATGTAATATTTTTAAAACATAGTAATTAATATTTTTAAGTTAAACCAAAATAATTTAGTATTATATTTTTTAATTTTAATTTCTATTTTAGTTAAAAAATTAATAATTTTATATAATTTTTTATTTCTGATATGATAATTATTTTTTTTAAATATTTTATTTATATTATTTGATGAATATTGTTTGGTATTAAGAGGCATGTTGTTTTGAATTTTTACAAAATGTATTAAATATGTTTGTATTTTTTGTATTAATAATAGTTTATCATATTTTTTTTTTTTAAAGTGATTTAAAATTTTTATAGCTTGTATTGTATTTTTAGATAACAATTCATGTATAAAGTCAGTAATTTTAAATTGTATAAAATTTTCAATAATTTCTTCATCAATATTTTTTGTTTTTAAGTCATTATTGATACTGATTATTTTTATTATTTCTAATATTTTTGATAATATTAATAAGTTATTTTGGTAATAATTGGATAATATTTGAATAGTTTTTTGTTTTATATTTACATTTGTATTTATTATTTTTTTTTTAATCCATTTTTTTATTTCTGGTGTTTTTAATTTTTTCCCTAAAATCATAATTCCATCAATGGTATTAAAAATTTTTATTAGATATGGTATTTTGTAATTTGAATTCAAATTATTTAATTCAAATATTATTGCTATATTTTTATTTTTGTGTTGGGTTATTTGATGAATTTTTTGAATAGTATATAAATCTAATACTTTGTTTTTTATATTTACTATAATTATTTTTTTTTTTATAAAAAAATTTTTTTGTTTATATTCAAAATATATTTTTTCCCAATCTATATTATATTGTATGATTATGTAAACTGTATGTAAAAAATTATTTATTTTGCAAAAATTTAATATAGTTTTTTTTATTTCTTGATAAATAACAAATTCTTTTTCTATTATAAAATGATAAAAGTATATTTTTTTTTTTAATTCTTGTTCTAGATTGTGGATGGTAATATTAATCATTTTTATTTTGTACAATTAAATTTATTAATTTATTTTCAATAAATATTATTTTTATAATTATATATTTTTGAAGTATTATCTTAATTTTATTTATTTTTTTTATGATCTTGAGTATTTTTTCTTGTGAAGTATTATGTTGAACTGTAATAATTTCTTTTTTTTTTCCATTTATTTGTATTATTATATTATTGTATTTTTCTTGTATGAATTTTAAGTTATATTTTGGCCATGGTACATAATCGATAGTATTTTTATTTTTTAATTTTTTCCATAATATGAAACTAAAATGTGGAGTAAATGGATATAGCATTTTTATAATAGTATTTAATATATTTTTCATTAAATCGTGATTTATTTGATTTTTTATAAATAAATGAAAAATTGAATTTGTGAATTTAATAATTTTTGATATTGCTGTATGAAAAGATTGACGATATTTTATATCATAAGAAACTTCAAAAATTGTAATATTTAATTCAGATTGAAGTTTTTTTTCTATATTTTGATTTTGTATTTTGTTATGTTGATTTTTTTTAATATTTTTTCGATACATATATGTAATATCCCAAAGTTTTTGTAAAAATCGATACATTCCTTGAACACCTGATTCATTCCATTCTAATTCTGAATCTACTGGGGCAGAAAACATAATAAATAATCGTATTGTATCTGCGCCATATTTTTGGATTATTAATTCGGGTTCTATTCCATTATTTTTAGATTTTGACATTTTTATCATTCCAGAATAAATAATTTTGTGATTATTAGAAATAATTTTTTTTATATTTCCTTTTGTATCTTTTTTATATTTTATTGTATTTGGGTCCATCCATATTTTTTGACCTTTATCATTAATATGATAAAATGCATGATTTAATACCATGCCTTGACATAATAATTGAATTACTGGTTCTTTAGAAGTTACAAGATTGAAATCATATAATAGTTTATGATAAAATCTGAAATATATTAAATGCATAGTAGCGTGTTCAATTCCTCCTATATATTGATCAACAGGTAACCAATATTGTGAGTCGTTTTTACAAGTCATACCTTTATGATAATGGGGATTGGTATATCTAATATAATACCAAGAAGATTCCATAAAAGTATCAAATGTATCAATTTCTCGTATTACTGATTGATTATTTATTTTTGTTTTAGACCATTTTTTGTAGATATTATCAATATTTTTAAGTTCTTGCATATTATTAATTTTAGGTGGGGTAATAGGTAATTGATTATTGGATATTGGTACAATGGTTCCATTTTTTTTTCTTACCATAGGTATTGGTGTGCCCCAATATCTTTGTCTGGATATACTCCAATCTTGTAATTTATATTTTTTTTTTTTTTTTATTATATTATTTTTGTGTAAAGTATCAAAAATTTTTTTGGATCCTATTTGATTATTTAAACCATTAAATTGATTTGAGTTTGATAAAAATTCAGTATTTAAATTTTTATATGTATTTTTTTGATGTAAGATATTTGGATTTTTTGACGAAATTACATTTTTAATATCTATACGATATTTTACTGCAAATTTCCAATCATATTTGTTATGTGCTGGAATAGATATCGTGATATTTATATTGTTTTCTAATATTAAATGATTAGTAATCCATATAGGAATAATTTGTTTTGTAATAGGATGCAGGACATTTTTTTTAATTTTTATTCCTAATATTTTGGCATGAATATTTTTATTAAATATTTTATTTTTATAACATATTTTTGTAATGAATTTTTTAATTTTATGATTTTTTTTTGATTCTGTTATAGCTAATGGATGATATGGAGAAATGGATACATAGGTCATGCCCATAATTTTTTCTAATTGCGTAGTATAAATTTTTATTTTTTTATTTTTATTATGAATATTGAAATTTATTTCAAATCCATTTGATTTTCCAATCCAGTTTTTTTGCATTTTAATTACTTTTTTAGGCCATTTTTTTAATAAATTTAAATCTTGTAACAATTTTTCAGCATATTTAGTAATTTTAATAAACCATTGTGGGATGAATTTAAATATAATATTTGATTGGCATCTCCAACATTTTCCATTATTTACTTGTTCATTAGCAAGTACTGTTTTATCATAAGGGCACCAATTAACTAGTGATTTTTTTTTATAAACTAAATTTTTTTCATATAATTTATTAAAAAACCATTGTTCCCATCGATAATATTTGGGGTCACATGTTGTAATTTCTCTATTCCAATCATAACTAAACCCAAGTTTTTTTAATTGTTTTTTCATAAATTTTATATTTTTATAAGTCCATTTTGATGGGATAGTATTATTTTTTATTGCAGCTTCTTCAGCAGGTAAACCAAATGCATCCCATCCGATGGGATGTAAAACATTTTTTCCTAACATTCTCTGATGTCTAGCGATAACGTCACTTATTGTATAATTTCTTACGTGCCCCATATGTAGTCTACCTGATGGATATGGTAACATTGATAAACAATAATATTTTTTTTTTTTTATGTTTTTTTGGACTTGAAATGTTTTATGTTTATCCCAATATTTTTGTACATAAGATTCAATTATTTCTGGAATATATTTTTTTTTCATATTGTATAATCAAATTATTATTTTTTAATTGATATTATTATATTATTGAATATAATAATATGAATGAATTTATAGATATATGTAATATTATTTATGAAATTCATTTTTTATTGGTGAATATATACATTATTTATATAGATATTCCATTTATGTGTTGATTTTATATATTATATTTAGTATGTAATATTTTTTATGTTTTTTATGATTGATTCAAGACATTTATAATATATATTTATATTTTTTGAATCATTAAAAGACAATTTTGAGATATTGAAGTTTTTATGTAATTAAAAGTTTTCATAATATTGATATTTTGTGATTCAATTTGATATGAAAAAAATTTTTAAATTTTTTAATTTGTTAACGTTTTATGGTTATTCAATTATGATTTATTTTTTATATTTATGTTTTTATTATATCTATTTTTTATTTTTATACAATTTTTTGAAAAATATTTTTTTAGTAATTAGTTTTAATATGGTTTTTAATTTATTATTGACAATTTTATATGATATATTATATCATTTGAATTTTATAATATAATTTTTGAATATTGATTATCAGGTATACTATATTATAGGTTTAAATATTTTAGATAAACAATTAATTCAAAGTTTTTAATATGAAATAATATTTTTTAGGTATGAAAACATTTTATATAATTATTGTTATAATGTATATTTATAATTTTAGATGAATAGATTTTATAATAGTTTTTAGATATTGATTAAAAAATATTTTATATTAGTTGTTTTTATTTATTATATTGTTATATTTATTATATTAAAAAATATTTTATAAATTTTTTATTAATTATTTTATTATTTTTTATGTAATAATATCATTTAATATATTTTGTTTTTTAAAATATTTTATATAAGATTTTGATATTAATTGATATAAAATTTTTTAATATTTTTTTTATATTATGTAAATAATATTTTTATACATATTATTTATTTTTTATTGATTAAAGTGTTATATTTTATTTTGTATTGTATTAATATTTTAATGGTAAATATGGATTTTTATATCCTAATTTAATCATATTTTTTATTTCTATATATTGCATAATTTTTGTGTTATAAATATTATCATGTGTGTATCCAAGTAAATGTAATGTTCCGTGGATTATAATATGAGCTAAATGCTCTTCAATTGTTTTTTGTTGTGATTGTGATTCTTTTTTTATTATTTCTAAACAAATTATTAAATCTCCAATAAATTGAGATTTAATATGTGGAATCGATTCAAAAGGGAAAGATAATATATTAGTAGGTTTATTTTGTTTTCGATATGTATAATTTAATTGTTTTATTTCTAATATATTTACGATACGAATAGTAATTTCACATTTTTTTTTTATAATTCGATGTATCCATATTTTAATTTTTTTTTTTGATATTTGATAATGATTATCAGTATTATTTTGTATATTCAGTTTAATATTTTTCATATTGTTTAATTTTATTTTAATAATAATTTATATTATTGTAATAATTTCTTTGTATATAATAAATATTTATTTATCATATTTTCCTGTTAAAAAGTTTTTTTGAATTTGATTCACGTAAACTTTTACAATTTTCCCTAGTATATTTTGGTGACTTGTTAGTATTACTGTTCGATTGTTTTCTGTTTTTCCTAAAAATTTATTTTTTTTTTTATCAATACATCGTTCTATTAATACATTTTGAAAAGTATTTAACATTTTTTGAGTCCATTGTTGTGTTTGTTTATTAATTTGATTTTGTAGAATGTTTAATCTTATTTTTTTTTCAGTTATGTTAATATTATCTTTTAGTTTGGATGCTGGAGTTCCTGGTCGAGGTGAATATATAAAACTGTAACTCATATCAAAATTTAGATCTGAAATTATGTCCATAGTTTTTTGAAAATCATAATTTGTTTCTCCAGGAAAACCAATAATAAAATCAGAACTTATTTGTATATTTGGTCGTGCTATAATTAATTTTTTTATAATTTCTTTGTATTTTTCTACTGAATATGATCTTTTCATTAATTTTAAAATTTTGTTGGAACCACTTTGTATAGGAAGATGTAAAAAACTAACTAATTTAGATGTATTATAATATATTTGAATAATATCTTCATTAAAATTCATTGGATTACTTGTTAGAAATCGAATACGTTTAATATTTTTTATTGATGCTATGATTTGTAGTAATTCAGAAAATGTACATTTTTTTCCATTTTTATCAATACTATAATATGCGTTAACGTTTTGTCCTAATAAAATAATTTCTTTAGCACCGTGATCAACTAATTTATAAATTTCATCTAAAATATTACGTAATGGTCTACTAATTTCTTTACCTCGTGTATATGGAACAATACAAAAAGAACAATATTTATTGCAACCTTCCATAATCGATATCGAAGCGGAATAAATATTTTTTTTTGGTATTAATACATTTTTAAATTTTTCTAATTTTGGAAAGGTAATATCTATCATGGGTTTTTGATGTTGGATTTTTTTATTAATCATACTTGGTAAACGATGTAAAGTTTGTGTCCCAAAAATAATATCAACATGTTGCGATCGGATTAAAATTTTTTTTCCTTCTTGATTAGCAACACAACCTCCAACTGCAATAATAATATTAGGATTATTTTTTTTTAGTTTTTTCCATCTACCTAGTTGATGAAATAATTTTTCATGTGCTTTTTCGCGTATTGAACAAGTATTTAAAATTAAAATATTTGCATCGTTTTCGGAATTGGTTATAGTATATTTTTGATTTTCTTGTAATATGTTAGTTATCATTAATGAATCATATTCATTCATTTGACAACCCCAAGTTTTTATATAAACTTTTTTGTTTTTTTGGTTCATTATTTTCTAAAAATATTTAAAATTTTTTATTTATTTATATTATAATAATATTTTTTATATATGGTATAAAATGTTTATATTTTTAAATGTTTTATATTTTGAATTCATTTTATCATTAGTTATAATATATTTTAAAGTAATAATATTTATAATAATTTTATTTATTTTAACATAGTTTACTTAATGTATAAATTTTATACATGTATAATATTTTAAATATTTATAATATAATTAATATTATTAAATATAATATTTGATATTGGTTATTTTATAATCATACATTAAATTTATTATGTTTAATTAATAATTAATCAAAATATGTAAATAATATAACTTTATTTTTTTTGTTATATAAAAAATAATGGTATTGTATGATTCAATATATATATTGTGACATTATATTTAATATTGAAATGTGATATCTGTTTCTAGTTTTAATAATTCTTTTATAGTTTGTCGTTTCCGGATTATTCTAGGATAGTGATTTTCAAATAATATTTCTGGTATTAAGGGTTTAGTATTATAGTTAGAAGACATAGAAGATCCATATGCTCCTGTATTGTGCAAAACAATATAATCTCCTATTTTTATTTTAGGTAGATTTCGTTCTTTAAGTTCTCCTTGTGCATCTTGTGTGAATATATCTCCTGATTCACATAATGGTCCACCTATGATAACTTTTTCTTTTTTTTTTTTATCAATAATACGATTATTGTGTCCTATAATTGAGATATGGTGGTAACTACCATACATAACCGGTCTTATTAAATCATTAAATCCTGATTCAACTAAAATAAATTTTTTGTTTTTTGTTTCTTTTTTAGCATATACTTTGGCTACTAAAATTCCTGATTCTGCAACTAAAAAACGACCTGGTTCAATTTCTAATGTTATAGGATGATGAAGGTATTGTTCAATTTTTTTTTTTGTATTATTCCATAATTGAAAATAATTGTTGATATTTATTTTTTTTTCATTACGTGTGTATGGAATTGGTAAACCTCCTCCTGCAGAAATATATTGAATATCTTGATTTAATTTTATTACTTGTTTTAACATAGCATCACATACTTTTTTTAAGTGTTGATAGTTTGTTCCTGATCCAATATGCATATGTAATCCTATAAGATTCAGTTGATATTTTTTTATTAATGGTAATGCTAATTCTGGATTCCATATACCATGTTTACTGTTTTCTCCTCCGGTATTAGTTTTTTTGTTATGTCCATGTCCAAACTGTGGATTAATACGAATCCATATTCGGTGTTGAGGTGATATTTTTCCTATTTGTTCTAACATATTTAATGAGCCGACATTTATTGTAATATTGTGATGAATAACTTTTTTTAATGTTTGATCATCTATAATGTCTGATGTAAAGATAATTTCATCATTTTTTGGTGTAAATCCTGCAAGGAGGGCACGTTCTATTTCACCCAATGATACTGCATCAATTTTTATATTAAACTGTTTCATAAAACGAAGTATGTGAATATTAGAACATGATTTTTGTGCGAATCGAACAATATCAAATTGTTTTAACATATTTATTTTTTTTTTAATAGTATTTCCGTCATACATCCAAATAGGAGTATCATATTTTTTGATTACTGATAATATATTTGGGACATTTAGTGTTGTTTTTTTTTTATTTAAATTGAACATATTTTTCTTATTATAATATAATGTAATTTATATTTTATTTTTTTTTGAATTACGAAGTGTAGGAAACAAAATGATGTCTCGTATATTTTTTTGATTGGTTATAATCATTATTAATCTATCAATACCAATACCTAAACCTGCTGTTGGGGGTAATCCATATTCCATAGCAGTAATATATTCTTTATTATATGATATTTTTTGATTTGTTAATTGATTTTTATTGTTATCTTGTTGTAAAAATCGTTTTTTTTGGTCTTCGGAATCATTTAATTCAGAAAATCCATTTCCTATTTCTATTCCTCCAATAAAAAATTCAAATCTATCTGCAATATGTTTTTTTATGTTATTTCGTCTAGATAAAGGAGAAATTTCAATAGGATATTCTGTAATAAATGTTGGTTGAATCAATTTTTTTTCTATTGTTGTTTCAAAAATTTCAGAGATTATTTTTCCGATATTCCAATGGTTTTTAACATTGATATCAAGTGTATTTGCAATTTTTTTAGTTATTTCTAGATTTTTTAGATCGGATTTATGAATATTTGGATAATAATGTAGAATTGATTCTTTCATTGTAAATCTTTGATATGGTGGACTTAAGTTAAGAACATTTGTATTATATTTTATTTTATATGATCCTATGATTTTTTTTATTATTATTTGCATTAATTTTTCTATGAAATTCATTAAATCTTGATAATTAGAATAGGTCATATAAAGTTCCATCATAGTAAATTCAGGATTATGTTTTGAAGAAATTCCTTCATTTCTAAAATTTCGACTTATTTCGTATATACGATTAAATCCTCCAATAATTAATTTTTTTAAATATAATTCTGGAGATATGCGTAAGTACATTTTTTTATGTAAAGTATTATGATATGTTTTAAATGGTTTTGCGGTTGCACCTCCAGGAATATTTTGTAAAATAGGTGTTTCAACTTCTATAAAATTATTATTATGCATAAAATTTCGAATAATTGTTAAAGTTTTTGAACGTGTTTTAAAGTTTTCCATAGATTGGGGGTTAGTAATTAAATCGAGATATCTTTGACGATATTTAGTTTCTTGATTTAATAATCCATGGAATTTATTTGGTAGAGGACGTAATGATTTACATAATAAATAAATTTTTGTACAATATATAGATAATTCTTGGGTTTTTGTTTTGAATATTGTTCCTTCTATGCCTAGAATATCACCTAAATCCCATGTTTTAAATTGTTTTTGATAAATTTCTGAAGATATTTTTGTTTCTGTAACATAAATTTGAATTTTATCTTGCATATTTTTTATAATAATAAATGAAGCTTTTCCCATAATACGTTGTTGAATCATACGTCCTGTAATTTTAACTGTTTTATGAATTTTTTTGAGTTCTTGATGGTTTTTAACAATGTATTTTTTATAAATTTTTGGAATACTTATATTAGGTTTAAAATGATTAGGAAAATCAAAACCTATTTGACGAATATTTTGAAGTTTTTTTTTTCTTGTTTCATATTCATTATTTTGGTTTATAAAATTCTTATTGTTTTTTTTTTTTTTATTTAACATAATATAGTTTTATAATCCTATTTTTAAACTTTTTTCAATAAATTGATCTAGATTACCATTGAGTACTGATTGAGTATCACGTATTTCAAGACCTGTTCTAAGATCTTTAATTCTTGAGTCATCTAATATATATGATCTAATTTGATTACCCCAACCAATTGATGATTTACTATTTTCAATATCTTGTTGTTTTTTTATTCTTTTTTTTATTTCTAAGTTATATAATTTTGATTTCATTTGTTTTATTGCTTGTTCTTTATTTTTGTGTTGAGATCTTTGGTTTTGGCATTGGGTGACTAATGATGTGGGTAAATGAGTGATTCTTACTGCTGATTCTGTTCGATTTACATGTTGTCCTCCAGATCCAGAAGATTTGTAAAAATCTATTTTTAAATCTGAAGGATTAATATTTATATTAGTTTTTTTATTAATTTCAGGATAAATAAATATGGAACTAAAAGATGTGTGACGACGTTTTCCTGAATTAAATGGACTTTTTCTAATTAATCGATGAATACCTGTTTCTGTTCTTAACCATCCAAATGCGTATTTTCCTATTACCCGAATAGTAGATGATTTTATACCAGAATTTTCTCCATATATTTCACTGATTTTTTCTGTTTTAAATTTTTTTTTGTTTAACCATTTTAAATACATTCTCATCAACATTTTGGACCAATCTTGTGCATCAATGCCCCCTGATCCAGATTGTATATCTAAATAACAATTTAAATAATCATGTTTTTTAGAAAAAATGTAATAAAAATTAGTTTTTTTTATTTTTTTTTTTATTTTTTTTATTTCTTTGGTTATATCTGAAATGATACTTGTATCTTTCATTTCTATTGATAATTTAATAAATTTTATAATTTCATTAATATTATTTTCAATATTTTGAATTTTTGAAATAATTTTTGTAATTTTATTTTTTTTTTCTTGAATTTTTTTATTACGTTCAATATTCAACCATGTTTTAGATTGATTTAATATTTTTTTTATTTCTATAATTTTTTTTATTTTTTTTAATTGAATCATATTTTACAATTTATGTTTATTAATTTATATGTTAATATGGTTATTCTTACGAACATAAAATATATGAAAATTCTATATTATGTTAATATTGTATATATTTATTTTAATTAATATAATATTTTACAATAATATTGTATATTATTCAATGAAATATATTTTATTATGTATATTTATTTTTTTATGAATATTTATGGTATTTATCATAAAATACTTATATATATTATTTGATATTAGAAAAAATATTATGAATATTTTTAATATTTGTAAAAGTAATAATTATCATACTTCTAATGTGGTTTTAACTAAATTTTTATGTTCTTTTGCAATATTATATGATTGGTCATTAATATGGGTATCAGGATTGGACAGCAAAAAATATTTACAAAGTCAAATTACTAGAAATTTATTTTTATTAAATTATAATAAACATATTTTATCTGCTCATTGTAATGCACGAGGTAAGGTATGGAATATATTACATTTATTCCATTATAATCATGGATATGCTTATATTCAACAAAATGATCTTTCTAAAATACAAATAAATGAATTAAAAAGGTATTCAATATTTTCAGATGTGAATATTGTACAATTAAGTAAATTTACTTTATTAGGAGTTTTCGGATTAAATTGTCGAAAGGTTTTATCAGATTTTTTTAATATTTTACCCGATAAAAATAAAACAGTTGTATATGTTAATGATAATGTCTTACTATGGTTTGATAATCCAATTGAACGTTTTTTGTTAATTCTTAAACAGAAAGATTTTTTAGATGTAAAAACTTTTTTATTAAAACAATCAATACAATGTAATTTAAATAAATGGTTATTTTTAGATATACAATCTGGTTTTCCGATGTTAAATATAAAAACTACAGGAAAATTTATTCCTCAAGAACTTAATTTAGAAAATTTAAAAGGAATAGATTTTGACAAGGGTTGTTATTGTGGTCAAGAAGTTATTTCACGTTTACATTTTCGTAATATTAATAAAAGAAATTTATATTGTTTGATTGGGATTACTAAGAATGTACCATGTCTTCTAGAAGATATAGAAATGTATGATAATAGTTGGAAAAAAGTAGGAAATATATTTTTTGTTCTTCAAATTAAAAAAAATATTTTTTGTATTCAAGGTATTTTAAAAAATATAGTCAGTTTAAAAAATATTTACCGTCTATCAAATGATGTTACAAGTTATTTTATAATTAAATAAAATTTATTGAATATTTTAAAAATATTATCAAATATATTTTAAATATTTTAAAAGTTTTTATCTGTTATAAATAATAATTATATAAATGTATGATTTATTTTTATGATATTAAATATTTATAATACATGGTATTATTAAAAATCTTCAATTAAGAATTTTGTATTTTTTTATGTTGTTTATTTTTTCGTATCTGTATTTTACGGTCATTTTCAGTAAGATATTTTTTACGTATTCTAATAGCAGATGGAGTAATTTCAACTAATTCATCGTCATTGATAAATCCCAATGCCTTTTCTAATGTCATATTAATAGGAGGAATTAAAGATATTGCTTCATCTGTACCGGATGCTCTCATATTAGTTAATTTTTTACCAGTTAAACAATTTACAGTTAGATCATTGGATCTATTATGTATTCCAATAATTTGGCCTTGATAAACTTTTTCTGCATGTCCTAAAAATAATTTACCTCTATTTTGTAGATTGAATAATGCAAATCCTGTTGTTATACCAGTACCGTTAGATATTAATACACCATTTTTTCTGTTACCAATATTATGATTTTGTTTTTTACCATAATGTGAAAAAGATGAATAAAATAATCCTGTTCCTGATGTAATATTCATAAATTCATTTTGAAAACCTATTAATGCTCTACTAGATACAATATATTCTAATTTTGTTCGTCCTTGATAATCAGGAATAATATTTTTCATTTTTCCTTTTTTTTGTCCCATATATTCTATTATTATTCCTTGATGTTGGTTTTCAATATCTATAACAACATTTTCAAAAGGTTCAGTTGTAATATCATTCTGATATTTAAAAATAATTTTTGGTCTTGATACTTCTAGTTCAAATCCTTCTCGTCTCATAGTTTCAATTAATATAGATAAATGTAATTCACCGCGTCCAGAAACAGAAAAAATATTAGAGTCGGATGTTTTTTGAATTTTCATAGAAATATTATGTTTTATTTCTTTTCGTAATCTGTCATATATTTTAGTAGAAGTAATATATTTTCCTTCTTGACCACAAAATGGTGAAGTATTTACAGAAAATAACATATTTACTGTTGGAGGATCTATTTTTACTGGAGGTAATGGAATATTATTATTAATGTCACAAATAGTATCTGAAATATGTAAATTATTTAGTCCAGTAATTGCGATAATTTCTCCAGAATGCGCATTATTTACTTCTATTTTTTGTAATCCAAAATATTTTAATATTTTTCCTATTTTCCCTTGTTTTATTGTTCCTTTTTGATTAATGATAGATACTATTTGATTATTGCAAATAATTCCTTGATGTATTCGTCCAATACCAATAACACCTAAATATTTGTCATAATCTAATTGAGAAATTTGAATTTGTAAATTATTTTTTAAGTTTATTTTAGGTGATGGGGTATGTTTAATAATTGCATTATATAATGCGTTCATATTATTTTCCATTTTATTATAATCTATTCCAGATGTACCTAGTAAAGCGGAGGTATAAACAATTGGAAAATCTAATTGTTCATCTTTAGCATTTAAGTTGATGAATAAATCAAATATTTGGTCTATTACCCAATCAGGTCGAGCATCTTTTCGATCAATTTTGTTGATTACAACAATAGGATTTAGATTATATGCAAAAGCTTTTTTTGTTACGAACCTTGTTTGAGGCATTGGTCCATCAGAAGCATCAACAACTAATAATACAGAATCTACCATAGACATGACACGTTCTACTTCTCCTCCAAAATCGGAATGTCCTGGGGTATCAATAATATTAATATGATATTTATTCCATTGAATAGATGTATTTTTAGATGATATTGTAATACCTCTTTCTTTTTCTAATTCATTAGAATCCATGATGCGATGAATATTTTCTTTTTTATTTTTTAATGTTCCTGATTGTTTTAGTATTTGATCCAATAAAGTTGTTTTTCCATGATCAATATGTGCAATAATAGCTATATTTTTTAAACGTACAACCATATGATATCCTTATATAATAACTATGATGATTATACTATGATTATATATATTAGAATATATAATTAATATTGTATAATTTTATATATTAATGTTTTTAAATTTATAAATGTTTTTATAATTTTATGATTATAAATTATCAGTGTATTCAATTTCTTAATAGTTTTTTTCGATGGAATACTAATCATGTTTATCCATATGGTATTGAATTTGCATTTACTGGTTATTCAAATTCTGGAAAATCTAGTTTAATCAATTGTTTAGCAAATAATAATAAATTAGTGAGGTTTAGTCGGTTTCCAGGTTGTACAAAGATGATTAATGTTTTTCGAGTGACTTCACGTTTTCGTTTTGTTGATTTACCTGGATACGGATATTCTCAATTATGTAAACATGAACAAATAAGAATTCAAAATTTAATTTTTACATATTTAAAAACAAGAACTTATTTGAAGGGATTAATTTTATTAATAGATATTAGAAGATTAATTAGGTCTATAGATTATGATGTTTTAAAATTATCTAAAAAAAGAAATATTAATATATTTATTGTTTTAACTAAGTGTGATAAAGTGACATTATTAGTTCAAAAAAAACAATTATATATTTTGAAAAAACAATTGTTTGTCAATTTTAATAATATTGAAATTATTGTTTTTTCGTCTCGTACTAAAGTCGGGGTTAACAAAATATTAAATATTATTAATATGTGGTATAAAAATTATATGTAAATTATTATTTAAGGTACATAATTTATTATAATGTTTTTAATTATTATATTTATAAAATTTTTAATTTATTTTCTTATTTTTTAATTTTTAAATGTTTACAATTGAATAAATATTTTCATTCTATCAATTATACATGATGTACTATATTGATAGTATGGATAGATAATAACGTTTCATATTATTTATTTTAATATATATTTTGAGTATATAATATTTTTTATTCTAATAATTTAAGTATTAAAAATATAAATTTATATTTTATTTGTGTGTAATTATTTACAATGATTATAATATTGTTTTAATTCTTTCATTCCATGAAATGGAGCATTTTCTTTTAATTTTTCTTCTATACGAAGTAATTGATTATATTTTGCTAATCGATCAGATCGACTCATAGATCCTGTTTTAATTTGTCCTGATTGTGTCCCAACAGCGAGATCTGCAATCGATGTATCTTCTGTTTCACCTGATCTGTGCGAAATTATTGTGGAATATTTTGCTTTTTTAGCTGTTTGTATTGTTGATAATGTTTCAGATAATGTTCCAATTTGATTTAATTTAATTAAAATAGAATTTGCAATACCGTTTTGAATACCTTTATTTAGTTTTTTTTGGTTTGTAACAAATAAATCATCTCCGACTATTTGTACTTTATTACCTAATAGTTTTGTTTGATATAAAAATCCGTTCCAATCAGATTCACTTTGTCCATCTTCAATAGAAGTAATAGGATATTTTAATATTAAATTTTTTATAAAATTACTAAATTCTTTTGAGGTAAAACGTTGTTTTTCGTTTTTTAATTCGTAAATTTTTGTTTTAGTATCATAAAATTCCGATGAAGCAAAATCTATACATATTGCAATATCTTGACCGAATATATAACCAGATTGTTCAACTGCTTGTTGAATCATCATTAAAGCAGATGTATTAGATGATAAATTAGGAGTATATCCTCCTTCATCACCCACTGATATGCTTAAATTTTTATTTTTAATAATTTTACCTAATGTTTGAAAAACTTCGCATCCCATTTGAATAGCTTGTTTAATAGATTTAGCTCCAATAGGTTGTATCATAAATTCTTGTATATCTAAATTATTATTTGCATGGCTACCGCCATTGATAATATTAATCATAGGTAAAGGCATAGAAAAACATTTTGGAGTATTATTTAATTCTGCAATATGTTCATAAAAAGGTATTTTTTTGGAAATCGATGCCGCTTTAGCAGTTGCCATAGATACTGATAAAATTGAATTTGCGCCTAAACGTTTTTTATTTTCTGTTCCATCTAAATCTAACATTATTTTATCAATTTGTTTTTGGTTATTAGCATCTTGATTTTTTAATGCTTTAAAAATAATTGTATTAATTATGGCAATTGATTTAGTCACTCCTTGACCTAAAAATCTTTTTGGATCGTGATCACGAAGCTCTAATGCTTCGTATTTTCCAGTTGATGCTCCTGATGGGCATGAAAATGATCCAATTGAACTGTCTTGTAGTTCTACTTCTACTTCTACTGTTGGTTTTCCTCGAGAATCAATTATTTCTCGAGCAGAAATTTTATTTATTTTGGACATTTGTTTTTCCTATTTATATTTAAAATTAGATATTTTTTTAAGATACATTTAAGTTATTTAATTGTATTTATAATAAATAATGATGATTTTTTGGTATTAAACTGTGTTTATGCATTCCAGAATAACTAATGTAATAATTTTATAATTTTTTTATAATTTTATTATATATATTTTATATTATTTATTTTTTAAATGTGTTTATGATTTTTTGTATATGTTAATATATATTATGATATTCGAATGATATTCTTGCTATTGTAATAGATTTTTATATTTTGAATGTTTATTTTTGCATATTTTATTTCAATGTTTTTGTGTTATTTTATAATTTTATACTAATAAAATCACAAATTTTATTTTTAATTATATGTTAAAGATGAGTATTAAATATATGTAATATTGATATAAAACTATCTTTATTTAATTGTATCTATTTATTATGTTGTATGATATAAAATATTTTTTCTAATATATTATATGATTATTAATAAATTGAGATCATGTAAAATTTTACAAGTAATTAAATTATTAAATAATTATAATAAAATCATGTATTGTTTACAATGTTGAAAATATATGTGTTTATTTTTATATATATTATTAAATACATTGTTTATGTATTTTATCATGAATTTATATGTGTTGAATAAATTCATTATTTTATGTATATATAATTATATTTTGAAAATTATTTTTATTTAATATATTATTTTATTCTATTTGTTTTTTAATATTATTATAAAAATCTATTATAAAAATATAGTTATTAATTTTTAATTTTATATTATACTATATTATATATACTAAATAGAATTTTTGTAAATAAATTATAGATTTTATCAAGTGTTATTAGATTAATAATTTTCTATTTTAGATTTTATATGTCATACATATATTTATATAATTTAGTAAATATTAATATATAAAATTTAAAATATTAATATTCTACCATGTATTCTTGTATTCAATATTCAATATATTATGAAAATATTATATAGATAAAAATGTTTTATATTTTTATTATAAATAATACATTATGATGTTAATGATAAAGATTTTAGATTATTTAATCTACTTGTAAGTTCAAAAATCATAGTATTTTAATGATTAGATTTATAAATAATATGTTTTATTATGTTAATGATATGAATAGAATATTGATATTAATTAAATTAATATTGTATATTTTATAATAAAGATTTTTATTTTATAATAAAAAATAATTTTAATTCATATGAATATATAAATTGAATTGTTTATAACTACAAAACATTATATTGTATATAAGTAAATGTAATTACATAAATGTGGTGTTGATAATGATCACATTGTTTTATTAATTGCAAGTATGCTTTTTATTATTGTATATTTTATTTTTATTTTTATATTATTTTATCTTATTTTTCATACTAACAGTTCGATGAAATATTATATTATTACTATTAGACAATTTTTTATCTTTAAAAAAATATCCTATACGTTCAAATTGATAAGTAATATTTTGAAAATTTTTTTTATATATTGATTTATTAATAAAACCATATTTTTTAATTTTTGATTTATTATTAATAATGGATAATAAATTTTTATGGTGTTCTGGATTTTTAACAGTAAAAATATGGTTATATAGTCTAAATTCTGATATGGTAGATTGTTTTTTGGATAACCAATGAATAATTCCATATTTTTTTTTATTGTTTTTATTTTTTAAATTACATGTACAAAATATTTTTATAATATTTTTATGTTTATCTTTCTCAATGTATTGTGCTTGAATAACATAGGAATATTTTAATTTTATTTTTTTTCCTAATATTAATCTATTATATTGATTTTCAGGATGTTCTTTAAAATCTGATTTTTCAATATATAAATGATTATTAAATATGATATGTTTGCTGCCCATATGTGAATAATGAGGATGATTCAATATATTAATAATTTCTTCATATTGATTAGGTATATTATATAAAATAATTGGTATTGGTTCTAAAATAGCCATTGTTCGATGCGCAGTTTTATTGAGTTCATTTCTAATACAATGTTCAAGAACTGAAAATTCTATTAAATTATTTTGTTTTGTGACACCAATTTTATTACAAAAATTTATAATAGAAGAAGGTGTATATCCTTTCTTTTTTAATCCAGCAATTGTAAGTATTCTAGGATCATTCCAATGCTGAATAATATTATTTTGAATAAGTAGTTTTAATTTTCTTTTTGATAGTGTAGAATATTCTATATGTACTCGTGAATATTCGTATTGGCGAGTATGATGAATAATATTTATATTATTTAATATCCATTTGTATAATCTTCGATTATCTTGAAATTCTAAAGTACATAAAGAATGTGTAATATTTTCTAGAGCATCTGAAATACAATGTGCAAAATCGTATGTTGGATAAATGCACCATGAAATTTTTGTTTGATGATGTGCGTCAAATTTAATTCTGTATAATATTGGATCTCGAAGTATTATATACGAAGATTTCATATTTATTTTAGCTCTTAAACAAGCATAACCTTCTGGAATTTTACCATCTTTCATTTGTTGCAATAAAAATATATTTTCTTTTATAGTATGATGTCTATATGGGCTATTAATACCTACACTATTTAATGTGCCTCGATATTTTTGAATATCATTTTTTTTTAATTTATCTACATAAGCTAATTTTTTTTTTATTAATTGTAAAGCATACTGATAAATTTTTTCAAAGTGGTTAGAAGAATATTGAATTTTTTTATACCATTTATATCCTAACCATAAGATATCGCGTTTAATAGCATTAATATATTTAATATTTTCTGTTTGAGGGTTAGTATCATCAAAACGAAGATTACACCGTCCATGGAATTGTTTAGCTAATTCAAAATTTAAAACAATTGCTTTTGCGTGACCAATATGAAGATATCCATTAGGTTCTGGTGCAAATCTAGTATGTAGACATAAGTTTTTATTTTTTTTAATATCATGATTAATGATTTTATGTATAAAACTGATATTATATTTTCTGTTATATAATTTCATATTTGTTATTAATATATATTATTGAATTTCAATGTTTATATTTAAAACTATATTAATATATTTTGTTCATAAAGTTATAAATCTTTGCTAAATTTATTGACGTAAATAAACTTAAGCAGCATAATTTACATAAGGCTACGTAGCTCAGATGGTTAGAGCACAGCACTCATAACGCTGGGGTCAGGGGTTCAATTCCCTTCGTAGCTAATGTTTTTTTTGCGGGAGTGGCGAAATAGGTAGACGCACCAGATTTAGGTTCTGGCGCCTTTAGGTTTGCGAGTTCAAGTCTCGCCTCCCGTATTAAATATTTAAAACTTTTCATGTTGGGGTATAGCCAAGTGGTAAGGCACCGGTTTTTGATATCGGCATCCCTGGTTCGAATCCAGGTACCCCAGATAAGATCATGAAATACAATTGTATTTATTGCTAATATATGTAAAAATATTGTTATAGTTGTAAATTTAAATTTTTTAATATATAATTCATGATCAATGTATAATGTGCAGTCAATATAAAAAACATGCAGCTATTGCTGCTTTGAATTATGTTTCTTTTGATTTAGTTGTTGGTATTGGTTCAGGTTCTACAATATCGTATTTTATTCAAGTTCTTAGTACAGTTAAAAATCGTTTAATAGGTGTGATATCTAGTTCTAATAATACTACATTTTTTTTAAGACAATATGGTATTAGAGTTTGTGATATAAATACTATTTTTTCTCCTATTATATATATAGATAGTGTTGATGAAATAAATAATAATTTAGAATCAGTTAAAGGAGGGGGTGCTGCTTTAACTAAAGAAAAAATTATTGCATCAATATCTAAAAAGTTTATTTGTATTATTGATCAATCTAAACAAGTTCATACATTAGGTTTTTTTCCTGTACCATTAGAAATTATCCCTATATCATATTCTTATATTAAACAAGAAATAATTAAATTAGGCGGTGTTGTCAAATATAGATATGGAATTGTTACAGATAATGGTAATATTGTAGTTGATATTTATAATTTAAATTTGGAATGTCCTATTTTAATAGAGAATAAGATAAATTCTTTACCTGGAGTAGTCACTGTAGGATTGTTTACTTATAGAAAACCTGATGTGATTGTAATTGGTACAAAATATGGTGTAAAAATTCTTTAATGTGATAACTATGTTTTATTTTTATATCTTTATGTTATGATTTTATTGATTATATAATAAAAATTATAAATTTTATTGTATATACTTATATGATAATATAATTTTAATGTGTGTTATATGAATATTATGACAATTATACATTTTATATGTGAATTTTATATTTATTTAGTAACAATGTTCTATAATACTTGAATTACATCCGGGGGGATTTGAACCTCCGACCTCTCGGTTCGTAACCGAGTGCTCTATCCAACTGAGCTACGGATGTTTTTCCATTCCGGTGAGAGAGGGATTTGAACCCTCGATACAGATTTTTCTATATACTCCCTTAGCAGGGGAGCGCCTTAAGCCTCTCGGCCATCTCACCAAAGTAATTTTAATATCTTAACCTATATAATATTACTTAATTATTTATTTAAGTCAAATAAATTTTTAGTTTATTGATTTTATTATATTATTTTAAATAATTTATAATTATTAATTATATAATTTAATTTTATATATTTCATCAACAGTATTTATTTTTTTTTTATTTTTTCAGATTGTATTTTTTGGTAAATTTCTTCACGATGTACTGATATTTTTTTTGGTGCATTAATACCAATTCGAATTTGATTACCTTTAATACCTAGTACTGTTACAGTAATTTCATCACCAATAATTAGTGTTTCACCCACTCGACGAGTTAAAATTAGCATTCTTTTTTCCTTGAAAAAAGTATATAATGATATTAATTTATATAATTTACATTCATAATACTTATCAGTATATATTAACAATTTTAAAATTTTTATAGTATATAATTATTATAATATCATAATAATTTTTTATGATGTGTAAAGTATATTATTTAGAATAAAAATTTATTTTTTTTTATGTATAAATTAAACATTTTTAGTAATCCATAATTTTATTTTTGGAAGTATTTTATCAAAATTATTAATATTGTCTATTAAACATTCTGCAGTTTTTAATTTTCCTCCTCCAGAACAATGAGTATATTGTTTTATTATTTCAACAATTTTATTTGCTTGTATTTTATGAATTATATTTTTTGTTAAACTAATAATACAAATATATTTATTTTGATATTGATAAAATAAAATAATAATACCAATATGTATTACTTTTTTTAATTGATCTATTATCATATTTAATAGTTTTCTTTTGTGAATATTGATTTCACTACTTAAAAAATTTATGTTTTTGATTTTAATAATATTTTTTGATAGTTGTTTGGTATAATATAAAGTGATTTTATGGTTTAAAATTTGGTTTTCTTTTTTTAGTTCAGTATAATAATAAATTATTTTTTTTATTTTTTGTAAAATTTCTGAATTTTGGACTTTAAGAATTTCTTGGATTGTTAACATATTTTGGTTTTGAATGTTTATTATATTTAATGCATATTTTCCAGTTGTAGCTTCTATTCTATATACTCCAGAAGAAACTGTTTTTGTAGATGTTATTTTAAATAAACCGATATTTCCAGTTCTTTGAGCATGAGTACCTCCACATAATTCTTTTGAAAAAGAACCAATAGTTAACATACGTATTGTTTTATAATAATGTTTATTTTTTCGAAATGTATATTTTTCTAGTTGGGCTTGATTAATATTACTAATATGATTATATATAATTTTATTTTTTTGAATTTGATAGTTAATTTTTTTTTCTATATAAGATATTTGATCTTTATTAATTTTTTGTGTATGAGAAAAATCAAATCTTAAATATTTTTCATTAATGAACGAGCCTTGTTGATGAATATTAGTTTTTAATATTAAATTTAATGCAGAATGTAATAAATGTGTTGCAGAATGATTATTTTGTATTAATAATCTTTTTTTTATATCAATCTGTGCTGTAATGATGTCATTTATTTTTATTTTTCCTAATTGGATTTTGCCAATATGACCGATAGCGTAAGAATAATGTTGTACATTATTTACATAAAATATTGATTTTTTTGTAAATATTTTTCCATTATCTCCAATTTGTCCTCCTGACTCTCCATAAAATGGAGTTTTATCAAGTATTATTATACCTTCTTCATTTTCAGAGATTGTTGATTTTTCTTCTCCACAGATAAATATTTGTTTAATTTTTGCTTTAATTGTATGGTATTTATATCCTTGGAAAATTGATTTTGTGTTTGTATGGATTGTATGAGCATTTTTATTAATTATATTTTGTTGAGATTTTTTTTTGTGTTGACTAATTATATTATTTAATTCATGTATGTCAATATTTATTTGATATTCTTGACATATATCTTGTGTTAGATCAATTGGAAAACCAAAAGTATCATGTAAATAAAATATAGTATTAGCATCGAGTTTATTATTTTTTATATTTTCTATTTTTTTTAATAATAAGTCAAATCCTTTTTCAAGTATTTTTTTAAATTGTAATTCTTCTGTTTGAATTATATTTTCTATTTTTTTTTGTTGATTGTATAATTTTTTTTTAAAATTACCAAAGTATTTTATAACACTGGAAACTAATTTATATAAAAAATTTTTTTTGATTCCTAATTTATAGCCATGTAATAATGCTCTTCGAATAATTTTTCTTAGTATATAACCTCTATGTTCATGATTAGGCAATATGTTATCATTAATGATAAATGTAGATGCTCGTATATGATCAGCAATAATATTAATAGATTGATGATTTTTATTATTGTCAATTTTATTGATTTGACATATAGATTTTATTAAATTTTGAAATGCATCTATTTTAAAAGTTGAGTGAACTTTTTGTAGAATAGCAGTTATACGTTCTAAACCCATTCCTGTATCGACTGAAAATGTTGATAATGGAATAAGTTTATTATGATTAATTCGATTAAATTGAATAAATACAATATTCCATATTTCTATATATTTATTTGAGTCGTTTAAATTATGAAGATATATTTTTTCATCGTTGGATTGATTAAAGAATATTTCTGTACATGGTCCACATGGTCCAGTGTCGCCCATTTGCCAAAAATTGTCAGATTCATAAGTATTATGTAGTTTATTTCCTATTCGGATAATTTTGTATTCTGGTAATTGAATAATATTTTTCCATATATTATATGTTTCTTGGTCATCTTGATACACAGTAACAAAAAATTTATTTTTTGGTAGATTAAACCATTTCTTGTTAGTTAATAATTTCCATGCATATAAAATAGACTCTTTTTTAAAATAGTCTCCAAAACTGAAATTACCTAACATTTCGAAAAAAGTATGGTGATGTTCACTATATCCTACTTGTTTAAAATCATTATGTTTACCTCCCATTCTTAAGCATCTTTGTGCAGTTGTTACTCGGGGAAAATGATATTTTTTGTAACCTAAAAATATATCCTGAAATTGATTCATTCCAGCATTTGTAAATAATAAATTAGAATGATTGTTAGGAAGTAGAGAACTACTGGATATTATTGTATGTTGATTTTTTTGAAAAAAATCTAAAAACATTTTTCTAACATTATTGATTGTATATTTCATATATTCCTTAAATAATATAATATATAAAATCCTTATTGATTAATTTTATTATATTATTTAATATATTATTAAATAAAATTAGTTAATATTATATTATGAAAAAAAAAATTGAAGTTATTGTTCCAATATACTATAAAAAAAAAGTAGATTAGATCATATTTTAGTATGTATGTTTCCTAATTATTCTCGATCGATTTTAAAAAAATACATTATTTCTCGTCAAGTATTGATAAATTTTTTGATTATTGATAAACCAAATTTTAATGTTTTTCCTGGAGATAAAATTACTATTTTTTTAGATGTTAAAGAAAAAAAATATGATTTAGGTGAAAATATTCCTTTAAATATTATTTATGAAGATAACAATATATTAATAATTAATAAATTAATTGGTTGTGTTGTACATCCCGCATGTGGAAATGTAAATGGTACTTTATTAAATGCTTTGTTATATTATGATTATCGATTAAAAAATGTACCTAGAGGGGGGATTATACATAGATTAGATAAAAATACTACAGGTTTGATGGTTATTGCTAAAGATGTGTATAGTTATGAAAAAATGGTATTTTTATTAAAAAAAAGATTAATTATTCGTGAATACGATGCATTAGTATGTGGTCATGTAATTTCTGGAGGAGTAATTAATTATCCTATTATGAGACATATTAAAAAAAGAATTTGTATGATGACTAATATATCTGGTAAAACTTCCGTTACACATTATCGTGTTATACAACAATTTAAATATTATACTCATCTTCGTATTCGAATAGAAACAGGACGTACACATCAAATTCGTGTACATATGTTGCATATACGACATCCTATTTTAGGAGATTTATTATATAATAATAATATCTCAACAGGGATGACACATCAATCTGTAAAAAAAATTAGGTTATTTTCTAGACAAGCATTGCATGCTAGTACAATAGCATTTATTCATCCTGTTTTTAATAAGTTAATGAGGTTTCAAATATCGTTACCTATAGATATTTTACATATTATGCAATATTTATAATATATAAATATGAATAATATTTATATTATTTTATAAAAGATTTTGAAATATATTATAGTTTTATTGTATTATAATTAGGTATATATTTGATATATTTATAATACTATTTATATAGTCATTGTTTATAAAATGTAATATGAGTCCTTGTATTGAAAAATTTTTTATATATATTTTTGATTCATGTATATAATATTAACGTTTATTATGATCAATTAAATAATTTTTTATATTTTATTATTTTAATATTACATGATGAAATTGATTTAATAGTTATGTTTTTTCTTTAGTCTTTTTAGTGCTGTTTTGATTGCCCAATAATATCCATCAGTTCCAAATCCACAGATAATACCTTGAGCAATATCAGATAACCAAGAATGTGATCTAAATTTTTCTCTAGAATATATATTAGAGATATGAACTTCAATAAATGGAACATTTATTGATAATAATGCATCTCGTAACGCTATACTTGTATGTGCAAAAGCAGCTGGATTGATGATGATGTAATCAATATTTTTATTAGATTTTTGTATTTTTTCGATTAAAATATGTTCTGCGTTAGATTGTAAGTGTGTTATTTTAACATTTGATTGATTAAATTTTGTATATAATTCGTTTATTAAAGTATTTAATGATTTTGTGCCATAAATTTTTTTTTCTCGTGTTCCTAATAAGTTTAAATTAGGTCCATTTAATATTAGAATTTTAAAATAAGACATATTTATTTTTTATATAGTTATTTCATAATTTATGGTAATCATTTTAAATATTTTTGTAAAGCATTTAATTTTTGTTTATTTTATTAAAAATTATTATATAATAAGCCATAAAAATTTAATATTTTATAATTTTATATATATTTTAATAAAATAAACATTTGATTTATATAATTATTTTAAATTTTAGACAATAAAATATTATGTATTTATATTGTAAAAATACTTATCTTCATTTATATAATATTAATATAATATACTATTTAATACAATATAGTATATAATATTTTTTGTATTTTATATTTTATAGCATCTATTTGTATTTTAAAAATAATTTGTAAGAAATTAATATTTTGTGTTATAAATTAAATAAATTGTATCATTATGTTTGCTTGTATTTTGTATGAGGTATTTAAGATTTTGTATGGATATAAATAATAATATATTTTACAATAATATATATTTTATGAATATTTTTAATATTATGATAGATAATATCCATAATTATATTTTTATTTTTGCAGTCAATACAACATATGACTGCATAATTTAATTTTTATGTTTGGATATATTTTTTATACGTTCTTTAATACGTAATGATTTTCCCATTTTATGACGTAAATAATATAATTTTGCTTTTCTTACTGAACCGCATTTTTTAACTATAATATTTTCAATAATATTTGAATATGTTTGAAAAACTCTTTCAATACCTTCTCCATGAGAAATTTTACGTACTGTAAATGAAGATTGTAATTGTCTATTTTTTATGGATATTACAATACCTTCAAAAGATTGTAGACGTTTTTTAGATGCTTCTACTACCCAAATTTGTATTTCTATGGTATCACCAGGTCTAAAACAAGGTATTTTTTTTTTTTTAGTTTGTTGATATTCAATTTTTTTTATAATGTTGTTTTTCATTATCATGTATCCAATATTTATAAAAATTTTTAAAAATAAAATATTTTTATTGTATTAACTATGATATTGATACTTTACATAGTATATTCAATTCCAATTGACATGAATAATTTTATTGATGATATCTACTTGATAAATAATAGTATCTTTTATAAAAGGAATGAGTATTTCGTGATAATAATTTTTAATTACTAATATATCATTTGATTTAGATCTTATAATATTGTAAACTATTCCAATATATTTTTGATATGTATTAAACACTCTACAAGAAATAATATCTTTCCAATAGTATTCAAATTGTTTTAGGTTAGGTAATATTTGAGCATCAATCATAATTAAAGAATTGACTAATTTTTTAGCTTGATCACGATTATTAATATTTTTAATTTTAATTATTATTTTATTTTGATATATTTTTTTATGTTCTAAAGATATAGTTTTCCAATGATTATTTTTCATAATATACCAAGGGTGATATTGAAAAATATTTTTTTTTTTTCAGTAAAAGATAATATAGTATTCCAACCTAATATACCATAAGCACAACCAATTTTTCCAATTACTAATGGATTTATCATTTATTTATATATTTCCTCTTTTTCTTTTAATTTTTATTATGTAAAAAATTATTTTTTTTTATTTTTTTAATTATTGTTTTTATTCTTTCTGACATTTTTGCACCATTTTTTATCCAATAGTCGATTCGATTGAGGTTTAAATTGATTTTTTTTGATTTTTGATTAATGTTTGGGTTAAAAAATCCAATGTTTTCAATAAATCTTCCATTTCGCGGGAATCGACTATCTGCAACTACTATTTTATAAAATGGTTTTTTTTTTGCACCATGTAATGCTAATCGTATTTTTACCATATTTCCTCGTGTTAATATTGGTTAATGTATTCTGGTAATATTATTTTATTATATTATTTTCTATTATATATGATAAATATAAATAATATATTAAAAATTTTTTTGTTAAAAGATTGTGTGTTTATGTAATAATTTTAAATTTGTTATATTAATTTTAATATATTTATTATTATATGTATATAATTTTTTATGATAATGAATATATATTTTATTATTTATATTATATTTTTATTTATTTATTTATATAAAAAATATTTTTATATTTAAGATTATATGTTTAAAAGATAAAAAATAAATATTTTATTTATATTATTTTGAATACTTAATGAACTCAATGATTTAATTAATTTATAATATTTATTATATATAAAAAATTTTTATAACAGATTGGAAATGTATTTTAAATAATTATTATTTTACTTTATTTTTATATATTTATGAAATATATAATTTTAAATATTTAAAAAGTTTTTATTATTATTTTACGTGATATTATATATATTTTAAAATGAATAAAAGAAATAATTTTATGTTTTAATAATGCAATTTATTATGTAACTAATATAATATTATTATCATAAATTATGTAAATACTTTATTATATCGTATAATTTTATTGTTTAATATTATATATAATTATTTGTGGATTGAAAATATTAAATTTATCTATGGTTTTATATATTTATTACATAATAATTATTATTATTTTGATAATATATTTTCATTTTTGATATTATCATATTGTTTATTTTTTATCATAATATTAAATGTTATTATTTTATTCATTAATTATAGTATATAAATTGAATTTTTTAAAATATTTTAGTTTTATATTATTATATTTTTGTATGTTTTAAATATTTTTATATTTTAAAATTCTTAAATATTGGTTGTAATAATTATATTATTATAATTTTAAAATATATGAACATATTTTGTTGTATGATTTAGATATTTTATAATTTTAATTGATATTTTTTATTTTTTTTAATATTGTTTTTATTTTTTTTGATAATGGATACTTTTGAATTTCTAAATATATAGTATTTTCCCAAAATATTTTATAATGATTTGATTTTAATTCTATTTTTAATATATTTATTTTATTTTGGGTTAAAAGAAATAATATTTTATTAGTTAATTCTAAATATTGTTTTATATTTATAATACAAATTATTTTTGTAGTAACATTTGGAAATTTTTTAAATTTTTTATTTTGTAATATAAAAAACTTAGTATTATTATATTTTTGATTAGTAATTTTGTTTTTATGATTTTTTAGTTGATATGTTTTTATTTTTTCTTTATTTCCTATAGCAGCAGAATAATTATTTTGTATTGTAAGTATTTTTCTTATTGCATCTGTAGTACTATTTGTATATTGTATTTTTAAATTTTTAAATGTCTTTAAAAATTTATTACATTGTTCGAATGGTTGAGGGTGACTATAAATCGTTTTGATATTTTTTAAATGAGTGATATTTTTTGTAATTAAATGATGTTGTATTGGAGTTACAACTTCATCAATAATATTTATTTTTCTTAATAGTAATAAGCTATATATTTCATTGATGAATCCAGAGTAAGTATTTTCAATAGGTACAATTGTAAAATGAGATATTTTATTTTTAATAGATTGAAATATCTGTTGAAAATTTACTTGTGTTTTTATGTTAAAATATTGAAATTTTTTTTTAGCATATTTTATAGTTGCAAGATATGAATATGATCCTTTTGGGCCAAGAAAAGTAAAACAAGGTGTTGTAAAAATGTTTTTAGTAATATATTTATTTTTAATTTTTTGTTGTATTTTTACAGATTCGTGAATAATATTTTTAAATATTTTTTTAATATAATAATTAGATAAGAAATATTTTTTTCCTATTTTAAATAATTTTTCTAATATTTCTTGTTCTCGTTTTTTATCTTTTATAGATAAATTATAAAAAATTTTATTGTGTACAATTTTTACTATTATTTTTTTTCTATCAGATAATAATCGTAGTATTGTTTTGTCAATATCATTTATTTTATTTCTGAACGTAAGTAATTTTTTTTGATAGTACATAATTTAATCCATAATATTATTATTTGTAAATATTTTCTATCTTAATCAATATAACATTATACTTATCTTATTGTACTAAAATAATAATATTATTAGTAAGAATTATATATATTTGTTTTTGTTTTACACAGAAAGTATAAATATTTGATTATATAACATAATTGTATGTTAAATATTTTTATGTTTATATAATTTAAAATTGTTATATATACATTTTGGATAATATAAATGAAAAGTTTTGCGATAAACTGTAATCATGTAAAAAAAAATTGGTATTATGTTGATGCAAAAGGAAAAATTTTAGGTCGTTTATGTACTCAGATATCTTATTATTTACGAGGTAAACATAAAATAGAATATACTCCCAATATTGATGTAGGAGATTATATTATTGTTTTAAATGCTTCACAAGTGATAGTAACGGGAAATAAGAAACAAGATAAGTTATATTATCAACATACTGGTTATATTGGAGGTATTAAAAAAATATCTTTTCACGATATGATTTTAAAATATCCTGAAAGGGTGATTGAAATTGCAGTTCGAGGGATGTTACCAAAAGGATCTTTGGGTCGCGCTATGTTTCGAAAATTAAAAGTGTATGCTTCTGATTCTCATATGCATACAGCACAAAATCCTGCGTTTTTAAATATTTAATTTTGGGTACAATTTATGAATAATATTCAAAGTTATGCTACTGGTCGTCGAAAAAGTTCATCTGCACGTATTTTTTTAAAAAAAGGAAAAGGTGATATTGTTATTAATAAAAAATCTATATTAGAATATTTTCCTCGAGAAACATTACGTATGGTAGTTTTGCATCCATTACAATTAACTAATATGTTAAATCAAGTAAATTTATATATTACTGTTAAAGGAGGTGGAATATCTAGTCAATCTGGAGCAATTCGTCAAGGTATTACACATGCTTTAATTAAATGTGATTCGTCATTGAAAAGTGAATTACGACAAGCAGGTTTTGTAACTCGAGATGCGAGACGTGTTGAGAGAAAAAAAGTTGGATTACGTAAAGCAAGGAAAAAACCTCAATTTTCTAAACGATAAATGTTATAATCCGGAATATTTCAATATCCGGATTTTAAATTCTATATATTATTTATATTGATTATTTTTTAAATATTGAAATAAATCTTGATAAATTTTTTTTACTCCTTTTTTTTTTAATGCTGAAATAAAAAATATTTTTTTTTTTTTTATATTTTTAAGTATAATTTTTATTTTTTCTTTTATTATTTTTTTTTCTAAAGAATCAATTTTATTGAATACTAACCATCTTGTTTTATTATATAATGTTTTATTGTATTTTTTTAATTCTTTTTCTATAATCTTAATATTATTAAAAATATCTTGGATGTTATATAATAAGTCAATAACATGTAATAAAATGTGGCATTTTTCAAGATGTCTTAAAAATTGTACACCTAATCCAAGACCATGTGAAGCTCCTTGTATTAAACCAGGAATATCTGCTATAATAAAACTATTTTTTTGATCAATTTTTACTGTTCCTAAGCACGGTATTAAAGTAGTAAACGGGTATTCACCAATTTTTGGTTTAGCATGTGATATGGATTGAATTAATGTTGATTTTCCTGAATTGGGTAAACCCACTACTCCAACATCAGAAATGAGAATTAATTGTAATATTATAAAACGTGTTTCTCCTTTTTGTCCTAATGTTTTATAATAAGGTGTACGATTAATAGAAGATTTGAATTTTGAATTTCCTATTCCTTTTTTTCCTCCTTTAGCAATTAATATAATGTTTTTTTTATTATCTAAATCACAAATTATTTCTTTTGTATTATAATTTATAATTCTTGTTCCTATTGGAACATATAAAAAAATATCTGATCCTTTTTTTCCGGATTGGTTTTTGCTTTTTCCAGGGCATCCATTATGAGCAAAGAATTTTTTTTTAAATTTATAATCAACTAAAGTATTTAAATTTTGATCTGTTTTAATCCAAATATTACCTCCATCTCCTCCATTACCCCCATCAGGACCACCTTTAGGTATATATTTTTCTCTTCTAAAATGAATACATCCGTCACCTCCTTTTCCTGCAGTTACTTGAATTTGTACTTCATCAACAAACTTCATAATAGTTTCTCATAAAAATTATTTTTTAATATTTAAATAATCAAATAAAAATTTTCATTTATAATTTTTATATATTATATATTTTATTTTTTATTATAGATTATTACAATGTATTATAATAAAATATAGTAATATTGTTATATTTTAATTAAATAATAATATTTACATAAATTTTACGTTTTATTCCTTTTTTTAAAAATTGTACTTTTCCATTTTTAATTGCAAATATAGTGTGATCTTTACTTAGTTTAACATTATTGCCGGCATGAAATTTTGTGCCTCGTTGTTTAACAATAATAGAACCAGATGTAATATATTCACCTCCAAAATGTTTTACACCTAATCGTTTTGAATGTGAATCTCTTCCATTTCGAGTAGATCCGCCAGCTTTTTTCTGTGCCATAATTTTTCCTTTTAGATTTATTTAAATATGATACATATTTATAATTTTAACATCTGTAAAGTGTTGTCGATGTCCTTGTTTTTTTTTATAATGTTTTCTACGATGAAATTTAATAATATTTATTTTTTTGTATTTACCATGTTGTATAATATTACCTATAATTTTAATATTTGATAAATTAGGTTGTCCTATTTGAGTTTTTCCATTATTTGAAAACATTAAGATATTGTTAAATTCAATATTTTTATTTATTGGCAGATTAATTTTTTCTATTCGAATTGTTTTTCCTTGTTCAATTTGATATTGTTTACCACCATGTTGTAAAATTGCATACATGAATATATTCCTTATATTGGGTAAATAGTTTATGATAATTTTCATTAAATAAAAAATATAATTGATGAATAAATTAATTATTTTAAGTTTTCATAATTATTTTTTAAATACATGAATATTATATAAAATATTTATATATAGAATTTATTTTAAATAATATTTATTGTTTTGTTGTATTTTTTTTTTTCCATTCTTTTAAAGTAAATGTATGAATAGAAATAGCATGTATTTTTTTTTCTATAATATATTTTGTTAAAGGTTTATAAATGATTTGTTGTTTTTGAACATTATTTATTCCTTCAAATATTTTTCCAATAGCGACAATTTTGATATGATTATTATCACCAGTTACATATAATTTATCGAGAGGAATTGTTTTCATTAAATAAGATTGAATATCTTTATTTTTCATATTTTATTTTTATCATATTAAAGTTATAAATTATTTTACAATGTATGTAAAAAATAATAAATATAATATATATTATATTTATTTGTTAAATAATTTTATTTTATATTTTAATATAAATTAATTGTTTAAATATATTATATTTATTATACATTTAAGATAATTAAGGAAATATTGTAATGTATACAACACCTATAACTATAAATGGAATAAAAAAACTAGAAAAAGAATTATATGAACTTAAAAATTATAAACGACCTAAAATTATTAATTCTATTATTGAGGCAAGGCAACATGGTGATTTAAAAGAAAATGCTGAGTATCATGCAGCTAAGGAAGAACAATTATTTTGTGAAAATCGAATTCGGGAAATTGAATCTAAATTATGTTGCGCTCAGATTGTTGATATAAAAAATATTTATTTTAATGGAAAGGTTACATTTGGTTCTACTATTAAAGTATTAAATATAGATATTAATAAAATATTTACATTTTGTATTGTTGGTAATGATGAATCTGATTATAAAAAAAATTTAATTTCTGTTAACTCTCCAATAGCTAAAGCATTAATTGGTAAAAAAGTTTCTGATATTGTAATAGTTAATACTCCTGGAGGTAAAGTTAGTTATAAAATTTTAAGTATTAAATATATCTAATAAATTATATATTTTAATACTTAAATGATATTTTAATATAGTTAAATATTTGAGTTGTAAATGTTTTATATGTATATAATATTTTAAAAGATAATATATTTTATAAAATTATCAATATGATAAAAAAACGTTCTATTAGTTCATATCGTTGGTTATCAGAACATTTTCGTGACCCATATGTTCGAAAAACTCATCAGAAAAATTTACGTTCTCGGTCATGGTTTAAATTGCATGATATTGATGTAAAGTATCATTTATTTCGAACTGGAATGAATGTTATTGATTTGGGTTCATCTCCTGGTGGTTGGTCAGAATATGCTATTAAACACGTCGGAAAAACCGGATCAGTGACATCTTGTGATATGAATGCTATGAATAAAATTTCAGGAGTATTTTTTTTACAAGGTGATATTTCTAAGAAAATAATATTTAATGCTTTGTTAAATCATATACAATATAAAAAAATTAATTTAGTTATGTCAGATATGTCACCTAAAATAACTGGAATTTCTTATACTGATATGTCTAATGCATTTGATTTGTTTAATTTAGCTTTCAAAATTGCTAAAATAACTTTATCTAATAAGGGTATTTTTTTAATTAAATTATTTCATGGGGAAGAATTTGAAAATTATTTACATAATATGTACGATTTTTTTAATACAATAAGAATTTGTAAACCTTCTTCGTCGCGAAGTCGATCTAAAGAAGTTTTTTTATTAGCAAAAAAAAAAAAAATATAATATTCTATTAATTTTTAACATATTTGTAATTATCATGAGGTTGATACATTGAATGATATAGCTAAAAATTTTATATTTTGGTTAATGGTATTAATATTGTTTATATTTATTATGTATGGCTTCAATATACACAATGTAAACGATCACAATATTGATTATACTACATTTTTATCATTAGTAAATAAACATGAAATACAAAAAGTATGTATTAATGACAATTATATTAATATTATAACAAAAGATCATAGTGAATATTCTACTTATATGCCTTTATATGATTCGAAATTATTGAATCGTTTATTATCACATGATGTGATTATATCAAGTCAGCCTCCACAAAAACACAGTATTATTTTTTCTATTTTTATTTCATGGTTTCCAACTATTTTACTTATTGGATTATGGTTATATTTTATGTATAGAATGAAAAATAGTCACAATCATCATATGAAATCATTTGGTAAAAGTAAAACATATATATTTTCTAAAAATGAAATTCGTACTACTTTTGATGATGTAGCAGGATGTGATGAAGCAAAAGAAGAAGTACGTGAATTAGTAGAATATTTGAAAAAACCAAAAAAATTTCAAAAATTGGGAGGTAAAATTCCTAAAGGAATTTTAATGATTGGTCCACCTGGGACTGGTAAAACATTACTTGCAAAAGCTATTGCAGGAGAAGCACAAGTATCATTTTTAACAATGTCTGGATCGGATTTTGTAGAAATGTTTGTTGGTGTAGGTGCTTCAAGAGTTCGTGATGTATTTCAACATGCTAGAAAATTAGCACCTTGTATAATTTTTATAGATGAAATTGATGCAGTTGGAAGACGAAGAGGGGGAATGACTAGTGGAGGTAATGATGAACGAGAGCAAACATTAAATCAAATGTTAGTTGAAATGGATGGATTTAAAGATAATGAAAATATCATTTTAGTTGCTGCTACTAATAGACCTGATGTTTTAGATTCTGCTTTGTTACGTCCAGGTCGTTTTGATAGACAAGTGATTGTTCCATTACCTGACATTCAAGGACGTGAAAAAATTCTTCAAATTCATATAAAAAATGTCCCTATTTCATCTGATGTAAATTGTATGGTAATTGCAAGAGGTACACCAGGATTTTCAGGAGCTGATTTATCAAATTTAGTTAATGAATCTGTATTATGTGCTGCAAGATCAAATAAAAAATTTGTTTCTATGTCAGACTTTGAACAGTCTAAAGATAGAATGATGATGGGTGCTGAAAGAAAATCTATGATGATGACAGAAAAACAAAAAGAATTTACTGCATATCATGAATCTGGTCATGTAATTATAGGAAGATTAGTTCCAGAACATGATCCAGCGCATAAAGTAACTATAGTACCTCGGGGATTAGCTTTAGGTATAACATTTTTCTTACCAGAATCTGATATAGTAAGTGTGAGTCGAGAAAAATTGGAAAGTCAAATATCTACTTTATACGGTGGTCGTTTAGCTGAAGAAATAATATATGGTGTACAAAAAATATCTACTGGATCTATGAATGATATCAAAATAGCTACGAGTTTAGCACGTAATATGATAATAAAATGGGGTTTTTCAGAAAAATTAGGTCCTATATTATATTCACATGATGATGATGATAATCAAATATTTTTTAATCATACATCACTGAAGTCCATGTATATATCTAATGAAACTTCTCGTATCATTGATGAAGAAATTAAATTATTAATTGATAGAAATTACAATCGATCTAAAAAATTATTAAATGAAAATTTAGATATTTTACATGCTATGAAAGATGCATTAATGAAATATGAAACTCTTGATGCCGATCAAATCGATGATTTAATGAATAGAAAAAAAGTTAAAGATCCTGTTGGATGGAATAATATAAATAAATGATAATGTTGAATAATATATCATTTTATATAGAATGACAGTTTATGATTTTTATAATGTATATATTTTGATATTATATTTAATATTTATAAAGGTTATATAATTATGTATTATTTTATTTTATTAATATTTATTATTATTACATGTTCATTAGTTACATTAATTATGTTACATCCAGTGAAAAAAAATGATTTTTATTCTTCTTATAAAAGTGTTAAATTGTTTAATCCAATATATTATAATACTATTATTAATCGTATCATTAAATTTCTTATTGTAATTTTTTTATTGCTGAGTGTGTTAATATGTAACTTAAATATGAATAATATTATTATGAATTAACATTAAATAAATATTAATTTAATAAGTAGTATTAAATTTTATATTATTGCGCAACAATTTTACCGAGGTGGTGAAATTAGGTAAACACGCTATCTTGAGAAGGTAGTGCTATATCATATAGCTTATGGGTTCAAATCCCATCCTCGGTAAATAAAATGAAATTTTATTATTAAAAATTATGATATATAATTTTGAAATATAATATATATAATTTAAATTAATATAAAATTTTTTATTTTCAAATATATTATATACAATTTAGTATCAATTAAAACCTCGTATTATCGAGGTTTTAATATATAAAATTATTAATTTGTTTTTAAAATGTGTTTATATATGTATTTTCAGTATTATAAATATGATATGCAATTATTTAAAATATAATTTATATTTATTGATCTCTAGTATAATTGAATTAATATTAAACATTAACTTTTCAGGTTAATTAATGAATAAAGAAATTTTATCTATTGTAGAATCTATAGAGAATAAAAAACTATTGTCCCGAGAAGAAATTTTTAAAATATTAGAATTTGCATTGTCCATAGCGACAAAAAAAAAATATCCTTATGACATTGATGTACGAATTAGTATCAATAGACAGAATGGTGATTTTCATACTTTTCGTAGGTGGTTAATAGTTTTATATGTGACGAAACCAACCCGAGAAATTACTTTGGAAGCAGCACAATTTGAAAATAGATATGTGAGAATAAATGATTATATAGAAGATCAAATTGATTCTGTTATGTTGAATCGCTTTACTACTCAAATTATTAAACAGGAAATTATTAAAAAAATTAGAGAAATAGAAATGAAAAAAATATTGGATAATATTTATCATTACCCTAATCAAATTGTTACAGGTATTGTAACATCGATAAAAAAAAAATATATAATTTTAAATTTAAATGATCATATTGAAGTTATGATGCAAGATAAAGATATGATTCCTAAGGAACATTTGAAATTAGGAGATCGTATTAAAGGTATATTATATCATGAACATATTCCTAAAAAAGGTATACAATTATTTATTAGTCGTTCAAAACCTGAAATTTTATTTGAATTATTTAAAATAGAAATACCAGAAGTTAAAGAAAAAGTAGTACAAATTAAAGCAGTTGCACGTCATACTGGGTTTAGATCTAAAGTAGCTGTCATAAGTTATGATCATTGTATTGATCCTATTGGCGCTTGTATAGGTATTCGAGGCACACGAATACAAGCAATATCTAAAGAAATTTTTGATGAACGTATAGATATTATTTTATGGAATAATAATCCTGCACAATTTGTTATCAATGCTATGGCTCCTGCTAATGTGATTGATATAATTGTTCATGAAGATAGTTATACCATGGATATTTTGGTTGATACTAGTTATTTATCACAAGCAATAGGTCGACATGGTCAAAATGTACGATTAGCGTCAAAATTAAGTGGTTGGAAGTTAAATATTTTAACTGTTGAAGAATTTAAAAAAAAAAATACAATAAAAATGAGAAAAATTTATAATCTTTTTTTTAAATGTTTACAATTACAAAAATATATTATAAATATTTTGATTAAAGAAGGATTTTCTTCTTTAGAAGAATTATTTTATATTTCTGATAATGTATTATTAAAAATTCAAGATATAAATATAAATATAGTACTTTGGATTCGGAAAAAATTAAAAAAAATATTTTTTAATTCATTAAATTAAGTTTAATAAAATAATTTAAAAATATTTAATATATTGAATTACTTATTAATACAGTATATTAAAATATGTATTATATTATACAATAAACAAATATATTTTTAAAATATATTTTTATATTTTCTAATATATATTATAAAAGTATAATATGTAAATATATACAATATGTTTATTTATTTGTTATATAATATAACAATATCAATTTTTTTTAAATTATTAATTTATTTTCAAATAAGTTATTTTATTGTGTATTAAGTATAGAAATTAAGAATAAATAGACTAAAATTTATTTGTAAAATATATAAAATAAAGAATTTTTTTATAAAATGACTTAACAGTTTATTGTATAATATGATTATATTTACTGAGATATTTTAAAAATATGTTAAATTTAAAAAAATATTTTCAATATATTTAAAAAAAATAATAAAAGTATATTAAATTTTAATATATATAAAAATATTAAACGATATAAATATTATAAAAAAGATACTTAAGATTATAATAATCAAAATATAAATATAAAAAAATATTTTTATACTATTCACATAATTCAAAGAAAATATATAATATTTTATTACAAAAAACATTATCAATCAAATAAATTATTTTCAAAGATATAATTTTTAATAAAACAATTACAGTATTTGATTTATCTAAAAAAATGTGTATAAATAGTTCTAATTTGATAAAAAAAATGTTTCAAATAGTATAATACTTACTGTTATCAAAAAATTGATTTTCAAACAGTATCATTGATTTCAAATAACATGGGTTATAATGTGATTATTAAAAATGAAAATAAATCTAAAAAAGCGTTAAAAAATAATCAAAAAGTTTTAAATAAAAAGTGTATAAAAAAAGTTCGACCTCCTGTAGTGACTATTATGGGTCATGTAAACCATGGTAAAACAACTTTATTAGATTGTATACGTTCTTCTAATGTTGCTGATCATGAATTTGGAGGTATTACACAGCATATAAATGCATATCATGTCAAAACAAAAAAAGGAGTAATTACTTTTCTTGATACTCCTGGACATGATGCATTTACCTCTATGCGTTCTCGGGGGGTAAAAATAACAGATATTATTGTTTTAGTGATTGCTGGTGATGATGGAGTAAAACCGCAAACAATAGAAGTTATTCGTTACGCTCAGGAATCGAATGTTCCTATACTGGTTGCTATTAGTAAAATTGATAAACCAGAGTCTAATCCTGAAAAAATTAAAAAAGAATTAATGAAATATAATATTTTGCCAGAAGAATGGGGAGGACAAAATATATTTGTTAATATATCATCAAAAAATCGTGAAAGTATAAATGAATTATTAGATTCAATATTATTACAATCTGAATTACTAGAACTCACTGCTATTTATTCTGGTTTAGCTTCAGGCATGATAATTGAATCGTATCTTGATAAAAATAAAGGTGTTATATCTACGATTTTAGTACAACAAGGAATTTTAAAGAAAGGTGATGTTATATTATGTGGTTTAGAATATGGTAAAATACGTTCTATTCAAGATTCTTTTGGATGTGAATTACAATCATCTGAACCATCAATTCCTGTAAAAATATTAGGATTTTCTGGTGTTCCAATAAGTGGAGATTTTTTTACTATTATTGAACATGAAAAAAAAGCACGTGAAATTTCTATATCTAGAAAAAAAAAATTTAGAGAAATGAAGTTATATAAGACAAAAAAAATAACTATAGACAATATATTTGATAATTTAAATAATAAAAATAATGTTTTTTTAAATATTATATTGAAAACTGATGTCCAAGGATCATTAGAAGCAATTTTATATTCTTTAAATAATATTCAACATAAAAATGTAAGTATTAAAATTGTTTATGCTAATGTTGGAAATATTACAGAAACTGATGTTTCTTTAGCATTAACATCAAAATCTATTATTATTGCTTTTAATGTACAAGTAAATATTTCAATCAAATATATGATTATAAATAAAAATATTGATATTCGTTATTATTCAGTAATATATAATTTAATAGATGATTTAAAATCAATTGTTTTAGGATTATTATCTCCTCAATATAATAAAAAAATTATGGGTATTGCGGAAGTGAGAAATATATTTAAATCTTCTAAATCTGTCATTGCAGGATGTATGGTAACAAAAGGTATTATAAAACGTTATAATCATATTCATCTAATTCGTAACAATCTTATTATACATGAAGGTGAATTAGAGTCATTAAGACATTTTAAACAAGATATTAAAGAAGTGAATACTGGTAAAGAATGCGGTCTTAGTATAAAAAATTGTAATGATATGAATATTGGTGATATAATCAAATCATTTGAAGTAATAAAGTTAAAAATATAAATTTATTATAATATTAAATAATCATATGAAATCATTTCAAAAATTTAACAGAAAAAATATTAAACGTTCTATTCGTGTTTCAAATATATTAAAACAAGAAATATCATTAATATTAAAAAAATATATTAAAGATCCTAGAATAAATTTTTTTATTACTATCTCTATGGTTAGAATATCACATGATTTATCTTGTGCAAAAATATTTTTTAGTTATTTAGGGGCAAATCAACATTTTATGAAAAATACTCATAATATAAATCATATTCCAAAAATTATGCAAATATTACAACATTCTTCTAGTTATATTCGAAAAATATTATCTAGAAATCTTCACTTGAGAATAATACCATCTTTAATATTTTGTTATGATGATTCTTTAATTTCAGGGATCAAGATATCTAATTTAATTAATAGGGTATTAAAATAATATTTATATTTTATACAATGGAAATAATATGAATAATATAAAAAAAAAAGTATTCATGGCATATTATTATTAGATAAACCTTCAGGAATATCATCTAATCAAGTATTACAACAAATAAAAAAAATTTTTTATTTTAGTAAATTAGGTTACTCAGGAATTTTAGATCCATTAGCATCTGGAATATTACCTATACTAATTGGAGAAGGAACAAAATTTTCCAAGTATTTAGAAAATTCTATTAAGACATATCATGTTATTTTAAAATTAGGACAAAGTACTTCTACATATGATTCAGAAGGTGTCATTGTAGAAAATAAAATAATTAATTTTAGTGATTGTGAATTTTATAATTTTTTAAATATGTTTAAAGGTCATATTACTCAACTGCCTCCTATGTATTCATCAGTAAAATATCAAGGTATTCAATTATATAAATATGCAAGAAAAAATTTTATTGTTCCTCGTATTTTACGTAAAATTTATATATATAAATTAGAATGTATAAAACGTTATGATAATTTTGTTGAATTAAAAATTGTTTGTTCTAAAGGGACATATGTTAGAACATTAGTACATGATTTAGGACAAATGTTAAAATGTGGTGCTCATGTAATTTTTTTACGAAGATTACAGATTGCTTCATATAATATTCAAGATTCTATAACTTTAAAAAAAATATATAAATTAAAACGGTGTTATTCTATATTAAAAAATTATGATATTTTTTTAAAATTAATTATACCTTTAAAAGTTATTTTTTTTGCTTTACCAGAAATAAGATTTTTTTCTCCTGTAATATTACAAAAAAAAAATAAAATTTGTTTTATTTTATATCGACATGAAGGCATCATTAGAATTACTATAGAAAAATCTAAAGATATGTTTATTATAGGACATATTAATAAATTTGGCACATTAGTGTCATGTAAAATATTAAATATTGATTAAATATAATATTAATTCAATATAGAGGTTATATTTATGAATACTAAAAAGAATATTCTGAAATTTTTGGTTAGTTCAAAAAATATAGGGAATTCTGAAAATCAAATTATTTTATTAAGTAATAAAATAAATTCTTTAAAAGATCATTTTTTAAATCATAAAAAAGATTTTTCTGGTAAAAGAGGTTTATTAAAGATGATTTCTCATCGAAGAAGATTGTTAAATTATTTAAAACGTCGTAATATATTACAATATAATAATTTAATTTTAAAATTAGGTTTACGTCGTTGAAACGAAATTTTCAATAAATTAAAATTATATATAAATTTGATATTAATTGTAAGTAAAATTAAATTTTTATATTTTATGATATAAAATTTTGATAATTTTATTTACATTTATATATTGTAGTAAATGTTAATATTTTTCTATATATAATTATAAAATTTTGTCTAAATTAAGGATATTATTTTGTTAAATACTATTATTAAATCATTTAAATATGGAAAACATACTATTACTTTAGAAACTGGTTTTATAGCTTGTCAGGCAACATCTTCTGTGATGATTACTATGGATGATACTACTATATTAGTTACTATGGTAGTAAGTAAAAAAAAAACTTTTGATCAAAAGTTTTTTCCTTTAACTATTAATTATCAAGAACGAGCATATGCTGTTGGTCGTATACCAGGGGGATTTTTTCGACGAGAAGGTCGATCAAGTGAAAATGAAATCTTAATTTCTCGATTAATTGATAGACCTATCAGACCATTATTTCCAAAAAATTTTTGTCATGAAGTACAAATAGTTGCAACGGTAGTTTCTGTAAATCCGCAAATAAATCCTGATATCGTTTCAATTATTGGTGCGTCAACAGTGTTAAAATTGTCAGGTATTCCTTTAAAAGGTCCTATTGGTGCAGCACGAGTCGGTTATATTAATCATGAATATGTTTTAAATCCTACTATAGACGATATGAAAAATACACAATTAGATTTGATTGTTTCTGGTACAAAAAATACAATTTTAATGGTTGAAGCATCTGTAAAATTATTAAATGAAGATCAGGTTTTAAATGCTATTTTATTTGGACATCAAAAACAACAGGTATTGATTGATAATATTAATCGATTTATTCAAAGTGTTGGTGTTGCAAATTGGAAATATATATGTTATGATATTTGTGATCATGAGTTGTTTAAACATATTTTTCAAATATCATATCGTTCGATTAGTAAAATATATCAAATTATTTCTACATCTCATAGAAATAAAAAATTAAAAGTTGTTCAAAATAATATTATAAAAATTTTAAAAAATGAAAATCCTTTATTAGAAAAATTTGTTATTACAAACATGTTAAATAATATTGAAAAAATAGTTGTTAGAAAAAATATATTAAAAAGTGGCATTCGTATTGATGGACGGAAAAAAAATGAAATTCGTTCTTTAAATGCACGTATTAATGTTTTACCTCGTACTCATGGTTCTGCTTTATTTACACGTGGAGATACCCAGTCTTTAGTATCAGTAACATTAGGTACATCACGAGATGCACAAAATTTAGATGAATTATTAGGAGATAAAGTAGATAGTTTTCTATTTCATTATAATTTTCCTCCATATTCAACAGGAGATATAGGTATAGTAGGATCTCCTAAACGACGTGAAATTGGACATGGTCGTTTAGCCAAACGTAGTTTATTAGCTGTTATGCCTACTGTAGATCATTTTCCATACACAATTAGAATTGTTTCTGAAATTACTGGATCTAATGGTTCTTCATCTATGGCATCAGTCTGTGGTGCATCATTAGCATTGATGTCTGCTGGAGTGCCGATTACATCAGCTATTTCAGGTATATCTATGGGATTAATTAAAGAAAAAGAAAAATATATTATATTGTCTGATATTTTAGGAGAGGAAGATCATTTTGGCGATATGGATTTTAAAATTTCAGGGAGTAAAGATGGTATTACTGCAATACAGATGGATATTAAAATTCCAGGAATTACTAGTTTAATGCTAAAACATGTTTTATATCAATCAACAAAATCTAGATTATATATTTTAGATATTATGAATCAAACAATTCGTATTCATAATAATACTATTTCTCAATTTGCTCCGTGTATTTGTACTATGAGAATTAACCCAGATAAAATTAAAGATGTTATTGGGAAAGGAGGTTCTGTTATTCGGATGATAACTGAAGAAACAGGTACTATAATAGAAATTAAAGATGATGGTATTGTAAAAATTGCTGCGTCTCTTAAACAAAAAGCAATTAATGCTATTAATCGTATTAAAGAAATTACTGCTGATATTATAGTAGGAAAAATATATAACGGAAAAGTTATTAAGATTACAAATTTTGGAGCATTTGTTGCTATTGGTGTTGGAAAAGAAGGATTAGTACATATTTCACAAATTTCTCATAAAAAAGTTGAAAAAATTAATGATTATTTAAAAATTACGCAAAATGTTTTCGTTAAAGTATTAGAAATAGATCGACAAGGGCGTATGCGTTTAAGTATTAAACAAGCATTAAATTGTAAAACATAATTATTACATAATATAAATATATTGTTCAATGATTAGTTGTAAAATATTAGGATTATTAAAATATATATAACGTATTTTTAAAATATAAATTGTTTTTGTATTATATAATAAATGATTGATTACATTAAATTAGTTTATAGGTATCTATTATATATAAAGTTATAAATTTATTATAATCTATATAAACTCATTTTATTACACATTAATTGAAATATTTACATTACATGATTGCAAGTAAAAACTTATTTTCTACATTAGGATTAAACAATTTTCTTATAAAGTCTTTAAATTATTTAGGATACATGAAACCTTCACCTATTCAACGAGCATGTATTCCATATTTATTATCAAAAAAAGATGTATTAGGTGTAGCACAAACGGGAAGTGGAAAAACTGCTGCTTTTGCATTACCCTTACTACAGAATATTGTTTTATATTTGAAATATCCTCAAATTTTAGTTTTGACTCCAACACGTGAGTTATCAATACAAATATCTACATCCTTTGTAGAGTTTGCTAAATATATTAAAGGTATTAAAATTTTACCTATATATGGAGGTCAAAAATATGAAACACAATTATTAGCGTTAAAAAAAAGACCTCAAGTTGTTGTAGGTACTCCTGGACGGTTAATAGATCATTTAAAACGTAATACATTAAATTTATCACAATTGCAAAGTTTAGTTATAGATGAAGCAGACGAAATGTTAAAAATGGGATTTATTGAAGATGTTGAGAACATTATTTTAAAAATACCTGTCAAACATCAAACAGCATTATTTTCTGCAACTATGCCAGAAACTATTCGTAATATTTCAAAAAATATTATGTATCATCCCAAAGAAATTATCGTACATTCCAATGTTATAACTAAACCCAATATTTATCAAAATTATTGGATGGTTCATGGAAGAAAAACAAATGGATTAATTAAATTTTTAGAACTAGAAGATTGTTCTTCAATAATTATTTTTGTTCGTACAAAAAGTGCTACATTAGAAGTGTCTGAAATTTTATTAAAACATGGTTATAATAGTTCTGCATTAAATGGTGATATGAATCAAATACTCCGAGAAGATACTTTAAAAAAATTTAAAAATGGTCAGTTAAATATTTTAATTGCAACTGATGTTGCTTCTCGTGGATTGGATATTGATCGTGTTAGTCTAGTTATTAATTATGATATTCCTATTGATTCAGAATCTTATATTCATAGAATTGGTCGAACAGGTCGAGCTGGTAGAATGGGACGTGCATTATTATTTGTTGAACGTCGAGAAATTAGGTTCTTAAAAAACATAGAGCATATGCTGAAAAAACCTATTATAGAGATTAAATTACCTAATTCTCAATTATTAATGAAATATAAATTAGATAGATTTTATTTACAAATAATTAATCACTTAAATAATAATAATTTATATAAATATCGTAATTTATTAAAAAAATTATGTCCTAATAAAAAATTCAATATTGAAATATTATCTTTAGTGTTATTAAAAATATCTCAAAAAATATTGCAATTAATTATTCCTATAAAATATACTAATAAAAATAAAAATTTTAATAATATAAAAAAATTAAAAAATATTAAAAAAATAACATGTGATAAAAAAAAGAATTATCGTTTAAATGATACAATGCGTGATTATCGTATCCAATTAGGTAAAAATGATGGTATAGAAGTTCGTCATATAGTAGGAGCATTTTTAAATGAAGGGAATATTTCTAACTATCATATTGGTAATATTCAAATATTTTCTAATTATACTATTATAGAATTGTCTACGAATATTCCTAAAAATAATTTAAATGATCTGAGCCGTATTCGAATTCTTAATAAATTTACTTATTTAGAAAGATATAAAAAAAAATAATAATAATATGATATTAAAAACAAGTTTTAATTAATTTATAATGATAAATTTTAAAATACTCTTAAATACCGTAAAGATATAACAAGTAATAATAAAAAATAAAACAAATTTTTGTATAATAATATGCAAAGTTTTTTATTAACTATAAAATATACTATGACATATTAATATGTATCATATTATTATAGATTTGTTAACTGGAATTACAATATGAAATATATTTAATTTATTATAATTTTTGTAAATTTTTATTTAGATATTTAACATTTTACAATAATATAATTATATGAAATAATATTATAAATTAAATAATTATATAATTATTTAATTTATATTTATTTTATTTATTATAATATTAATAATATTATTTATTTTTTATTATGATATTTTAAATATTTTAAAATGAATTTTTTACATTTTATATATTATTAAAGTAATATTTTTATATTATGAGTTATTGATATATTTAATATTAATATATGTAAATTTATTTATTAAAATGATATTATATTATTATATATATTAGATCAATTGATTTTTCATTGTTTTAATCATTATAGATTTTATAGTATGTAATCTATTTTCAGCTTGTTGAAATATAATTTTATTATATTTTTGAAATACTTCATTAGTGATTTCAATTCCATCATGAAAATTAAATAATTTTGATATTTTGTTACCTATTTGTGTTTTATTATCATGTAAAGCTGGTAAGCAATGTAATACTTGAACATGATTATTTTTTGTCAATTCTAACATTTGGTTATTTACTTGATATGCTTTTAAAGCAAGAATTTTTTCATTTAATACAGAATCAGATTCTCCCATTGATATCCAAACATCTGTATAAATAAAATCGACTTTTTTAACACCTTCTTTAATGTTTTCAGTACATGTAATTTTATTATTTGATTTATATTTATTTAATAATTTTTTATTAGGCCAATATTTTTTAGGTGCAATTAATCTTAATTCAAAATTCATAATATGAGCAGTTTCTAATATAGTATTCCCAATATTGTTAGACGCATCTCCTACATATGCACAAATAATATGATTAATGGGTTTATTAGGTGAATATTCTTGTATTGTCATCAAATCTGCAAGTAATTGTGTAGGATGATATTTTTCTGTTAATCCATTCCATACTGGTATTTGAATATTTTTAGATAATAGTTTTATATTGTTATGATTACATCCTCGATATTGGATACCATCATACATTTTTTCTAATACTTTAGCGGTATCTAAAATTGATTCTTTATATCCTAAATGTATATTTTTAGGACTTAAATAACTAGAATATCCTCCTTGTTCATATATTGCTATTTCAAATGCACATCGTGTTCGTGTTGATTGTTGTTCAAAAATTAAAGCAATTTTTTTTTTTTTTAAATATTGTCTTTCTTTTTTTTTATTCCGTTGTTCTTTTAAAAAAATAGCAAAATCAATTACTTTTTTAATTTCTGTTTGATTTAAATCTGACATTTTTAAAAAACTTTTTTTATATAAACAATTCATATTAATTCCTATTGAAAAATTTTAATAAATTGAACAAAAATTTTAATTATTGATAATAAGTTTATTAATTTTATCAAATATTATGTAAATAAAATAAAGTTTTAAATTTATATAACATATTTAAAATGTATTATTTAATTGTAAAATAAATATAAATCTAAAATTTTTTGTTAATTTAAATTTATTTATTTATATGATGAAAAATGTTTTAAATATAAACTGTATTAATTATATAATGATAAATATGTTCATAATATAATATTTTTAGTTATGCAATGTATAGATATTTAAATAATTAATAATATGTTCATTGAAATAATTTAAAGTAATTTTAAAAAACATTATAATAAATTATTAATTTCATGAATAATATTTTATGATTATTCATAAATATTATATTATATTGTTTATTATATAATATTAATGATTTATATTATCATTGTGAATATTATTAAATTTATAGAATAATTATCATATTATAACTATTAAGAAAGATATAAAAACTATTTTTATAATAAATAATTATTTATTAAATATGTATAATAAAAATATAATTATATATTGCATAATAAAATATTTATATGATGAATTTATAAGAATAGATGAAATGTTAAATAAAAATTATAATCCAAAAGATATTGAAAAAATTATATATAATATTTGGAAGAATTGTAATTACTTTAAACCTAATTATAATTTAAAAAAAAGTAGTTTTTGTATTATTTTACCTCCTCCAAATATTACTGGCAATTTACATATGGGACATGCATTTCAACAGACTATTATGGATATTTTAATTAGATATAATCGTATGAAAGGAAAAAATACATTATGGCAAATAGGAATAGATCATGCTGGAATTGCAACACAAATAATGGTATCAAAAAAAATTCAATTAAAAGAAAATAAGACTTTACATCAAATTAGTCGAGATTATTTTGTTTCACAATGTTGGAAATGGAAAAAAAAATTAAATTATAATATTAATTATCAAATGCAACGATTGGGTAATTCTATTGATTGGAGTAGAGAAAGATTTACTTTAGATAATAAAATATCATATAATGTTCAAAAAATTTTTATTCGTTTATATAAAAATAATTTAATTTATCGTAAAAAAAGATTATCTAATTGGGATATAAAATTAAAAACAGTAATTTCTGATTTAGAAGTAGAAATTAAAAATACATATAATCAAATATGGTACATTAAATATTTGATATTAGAAAAATATCAATTAAGTTATAAATCTAAATATTTAGTTGTTGCAACCACTAGACCTGAAACATTGTTAGGTGATACTGCAATAGCAGTTAATCCTAATGATATACGATATCAATGGTGTATTGGGAAATATGTTAAAGTCCCTTTATTAAATAGATATATTCCTATAATATCTGATAATTATGTTGATATAAATAAAGGAACAGGATGTGTTAAAATTACTCCAGCACATGATTTCAATGATTATGAAGTTTCTTTAAGACATAAATTACCTATGATTAATATTTTTCAAAAAAATGGAAATATTTGTCGTCAACTTGATGTTTATGATACACATGGTAATTTTTCAAATATTTATGATTCATATGTTCCTAATGAATTACGCGATTTGAATAAATATACAGCAAGGAAAAAAATAATTCATTTATTGAAAAAATCGAATTTGTTAGATTATTATCTCTATGATAATGTTAGAGTTTTATTGGGAGATAGAAGTGGTTCTGAAATAGAACCTATGTTAACTAATCAATGGTATTTACGTACTTCTTTATTATCTGAACATGCTATTTTAGCAGTTAAAGAAAAAAAAATAAAGTTTATTCCTAATCAATATAAAAATATGTATTTATCGTGGATGAACAATATTCAAGATTGGTGTATTTCGCGTCAATTATGGTGGGGACATCGTATTCCAGCTTGGTATGATATTCACGGTAATGTATATGTTGAAAAAAATGAAAAAACTGTGCGAAAAAAACATATAATTTTACATAATCAAAAATTGATACAAGATCATGACGTTTTAGATACGTGGTTTTCTTCTAGTTTATGGACATTTCTTGCTTTGGATTGGCCTCAAAAAAAGATGTTGAAAATTTTTCATCCAACTCATGTTCTTGTTAGTGGTTTTGATATTATATTTTTTTGGATTGCAAGAATGATTATGATGACAATGTATTGTCTTCAAGATAATATTGGAATTTTAAAAATTCCGTTTAAACAAGTATATATTACAGGTTTAATACGAGATAATATGGGTCAAAAAATGTCTAAATCAAAAGGAAATGTTTTAGATCCAATAGATATTATCGATGGTATTAGTTTTGATGATTTACTTAAAAAACGTACTGATAATATAATGAAAGATGATTTTTTTCATAAAATTAAAACTGACACTAAAAAAAATTTTCCTAATGGAATTAAAAATTTCGGGGCTGATGCATTACGATTTACTTTTTCTTCTTTATCTTCTATCAATCGAAATATTCAATGGGATATGAATAAATTACAAGGATATAGAAATTTTTGTAATAAACTTTGGAATGCAGGTCGATTTATTTTAAAATATGTACATATTCAAAATATTAATATCAAAAATATTAAAAAAAATTTTTTATTTTTTGATTTATGGATATTTATGGAATTAAATAATACTATAAATATGTATCATAAGTTTTTAAAATTATACAGATTTGATTTAGTTACTTATGAAATATATAATTTTGTCTGGAATAAATTTTGTAATTGGTATTTAGAATTTGTAAAAATAATATTACAACATGGTTCCTTTGTAGACATTCAAAATGTTCAATGGACCTTAGTAAGTATTTTTGAAGTTATTTTAAAATTATTACATCCTATAATACCTTTTATTACAGAAATTATTTGGTTAAAATTAAGAAATATTTTTAGTATTGTAGGTGAAACGATTATGTTACAATCTTTACCTATTTTTAACAAAAAAATTATGAATTTTCAAATTATTTATTTTATGGGTATAATTCAAAAAATTGTTTTATTTATGCGTCAAACTCGTATTAATTTAAAATTAAAATGTAATTATTTTTTGTGTGTTTTTATAAGTAATGCTCATTTTGAATTAAATGATTTTTTATTTAAAAATAAAAGTATTATTAAAAAGATAGGATATATTAAAAATATGAAAATATTATCTTCTATAAATGATATAAAAATAAATGCTATCATAGGTTTAGTAGATAAAATAAAAATTTTTATTATTTTATAAAATCATATTTATTTTTAAACAATAAAATATTTTCATGATAACATTACAATATTTAATATATTTTATACCATATTATCATATTAATAGACATACAAATAATTTGAAATTATTAAATATTATATAAAATAATTATAAAATTATAGTTTCATAGCTGTATATTTTTATATAGGAATTTTTATGTCATTATCATGTAATATATTTTCAAGGAAAATAATAAACAATGATATATTAATTATTCATAAGTCGAGAATTAATTTATCTTTTTATAAATATTGTAATATAGATAATTTAATGACGTTAAAAAATAATTTATATATTGTACTGAATACATTAAATGTTTTTGGAAGAATATATATTTCTCGTGAAGGTATTAATGCACAAATTAGTGTTTTAAAAAAAAAATATTATATATTCAAAAAATCATTAAAGTACTTAAATGTCAATTTTCAAAAAATTCATATGAATGTTAGTTTAGATAATACGCAATCTTTTTGGATGTTAAAAATTAAAATACGTAATAGAATTGTTTCAGATGGTTTAGTAAATTTTCAATATAATAATGATAATACAGGAAAATGTTTAAAATATTTTCAAGTATATAAAATGTTAAATAATTCACGTACCATTTTTGTAGATATGAGAAATATATATGAATATAATATTGGAAGATTAAAAAATGCAATACACATACCTGGACATACATTTCGATTACAATTAAAAAATATGCTAAATACATTAGAAAAGTATAAAAATAATAAAATTGTTTTATATTGCACCGGAGGAATACGTTGTGAAAAAGCAACTGCTTGGATGAAATATCATAATTTTAAACATATTTATCATATTGAAGGAGGCATTATAAATTATATTCGTGAATCAAAAAGAAATTTTCTTCCTATACAGTTTCAAGGTAAATTATTTGTATTTGATTATCGTATGATGGAAAAAGTATCTAATCATAAATTATCTTTATGCCATAAATGTAATAATATTTGTGATAATTATATTAATTGTAGTTATAATCGTTGCCATCGTCTTGTAATACAATGCAAATATTGTTATATCAAATATCATAGTTATTGTTCAACCAGGTGTATGGTAAAATCTTTTTATACTACTGTGAATGTATATAAATAAAATTTTTATTATATATTTAAATTATAAATATGAATTTATTTTTATATTTCATATTTTAAATATACATAAATGTTATAATATATATAATATTTTATGTATTATATAATCAATGTTATGCTATTAGGTAATAAATATAATGATATCAATAAATGATATACATAATAATCATGTATTAATTAATGATGTGATTTCAATATTTGGTTGGATTCGAAGTCGTCGAGATTCAAAATCTGGTTTTTCATTTATTGATGTATATGATGGTTCTTGTTTTAAAACAATCCAAGCCATTGTAAAAAAAAGTATACCCAATTATAAAACAGAAGTATTAAAATTAACTATTGGTTGTTCTATTTGTTTAACAGGTATATTAATATTATCTTTAGGAAAAAAACAAAAATATGAAATTCAAGTTTTAAAAATTAAAGTATTGGGTTGGATTGATAATCCTCATCATTATCCTATTTCTGCAAAAAAACATACTTATGAATATTTGCGAGAAGTTCCTCATTTACGCTCCCGAACCAATTTCATTGGCGTGATTACCAGAATTCGAAATCATATTTTTTACAAATTACATCATTTTTTATATAAAAAAAAATATTTTTGGATTCCTACTCCAATTATTACTAGTTTAAATTCTGAAGGTGCAGGTTCAATGTTTCGAGTATCTACATTGAATTTAAATAATATTCCTGTAAATCATGATGGAACAATAAATTTTAAAAAAGATTTTTTTGGAAAAGAATCATTTTTAACTGTATCTGGTCAATTAACTGCAGAATCTTATGCATGTTCGATGACTAAAGTATATACTTTTGGACCTATTTTTAGAGCTGAACATTCTAATACTACGCGTCATTTAGCAGAATTTTGGATGTTAGAAATAGAAAAAGCTTTTTCTGATTTAGAAAATATTATAATTTTATCTGAGAAAATTATAAAATATGTTATAAAATTTGTTTTAAATGACTGTGAAGATGATATAAAATTTTTATATAATCATATTGATAAAAATATTTTTAATCGATTACAAAAATTTTTGTCTTCTAAAATTATTCATATTAATTATATAGATATTATTAAAATCTTAAAAAAATCACATCAAAATTTTTCTCATACTGTATATATGGGTATGGATTTAATGTCTGAACATGAAAAATATCTTGTTGACCATTATTTTAAATCTCCAATTATTATTAAAAATTATCCTAAAGAAATAAAAGCATTTTATATGAGATTAAATAATGATAATAAAACAGTTGCTGCAATGGATTTATTAGTTCCAGATATTGGAGAAATATTAGGTGGTTCACAAAGAGAAGAAAGACAAATGGTTTTAGAATCTAGATTATCAGAATGTAATTTAAATAAAAAAAAATATTCTTGGTATGTGGATTTACGTCGTTATGGTAGTGTACCTCATTCAGGATTTGGATTAGGTTTTGAAAGATTATTATCATATATTACTGGTGTTAAAAATGTTCGAGATTTAATACCCTTTCCTAGATGTGTGAAAAATGCATTATGTTAAAACATGAATATTATTTATATGAATAATTTTTATATATTAGTGTTTACAATGATTATATTTCATTTATGTAGATATTGATATAATATAAATGAATTGATTTATTTTTATTATTATATTTTATTCTCTATTATGTGATTTGAATATTATAGGCATAATATTTAATAAAATTATTTTTTATTTTTCATATATTTCTCCATTTCTGTTTTTATATTATCTGATTTTGTTCCAAATATTATTTGTATCCCTAGTCCTGAAATAATGATTCCAGATGATCCTAGTTGTTTTATTTTTTCCTGATTAACTTTATTAATATCTTTTACAGTTATTCTTAATCTTGTAATACAAGCATCTAAATTATCTATATTTTGTGTTTTTCCTAATGCTGATATTAATAATGGTGCTATTTGTTTAGAGGAATACATAATTATATGCTTTTGATCTCGACCTGGAGTAGAAAGGTTAAAATATTTTATTGTAGTATAAAAGATTATATAATAAACTATACCATATAAACATCCAATAATAGGAAATAACCATATTTTATTACCTCGACTACTTAATAGTATAAAATCTATTAACCCATGAGAAAAACTAATTCCTGCATGCATATCTAAATAAATACATATTGGAAAAGCTAATCCAGATAAAATAGCATGTATTATATATAATGTTGGTGTTGCTAATAAAAATGAAAATTCAATCGGTTCAGTAATACCGGTTAAAAATGCTGTTAAAGATGCAGATAACATCATGCCGCCAATTTTTGATTTATGATGTTTATTTGCACATTGCCATATAGCGCATGCTGCTCCAGGTAAACCATACATTTTAAATAAAAAACCTCCTGATAATTTTCCTGCTGTACGATCTCCAGCCATATATCTTGCAATATCTCCATGAAAAATTTGTCCTGTAGAATTAATATATTCTCCAATTTGCATTTGAAATGGTACATTCCATATATGATGTAAACCAAATGGTAATAATAAACGTTCTACAAAACCATATATTCCAAAAGCAATCATGGGATTTTGATATGCAGCCCATTGAGAAAAAATTTGTATAATATTATTTACAGGAGGCCATATAAGAGATAATATACAACCAAAAAATATGGCTGATATTCCAGAAATCATAGGAACAAAACGTTTTCCAGAAAAAAAACCTAAATATTCTGGTAATTGAATATTATAAAATTTGTTAAATAAATATGCTGTAATTGCACCTGATAAAATACCACCCAATATTCCTGTATCACAAAAATTTAAATTATTAATTGTTTCGTGATACAAAATTGGTATTATAACAGATGTTGTTTTTATCATAATTTCGTAACAAATCACTGATGCTAATGCAGAAACACCATCATTTTTAGTAAACCCTAGTGCAATTCCAATAGAAAAAATTAATGGTATATTTTGGAATATTGTATTTCCAGATTCAATCATGATATGTGATATTATATTTGGAATTATATTAAAATGTGCTGATCCTATACCTAAAAAAATGCCTGCAATAGGTAATACGGAAATTGGTAGCATTAATGATTTACCAACCTGTTGTAAATTTGCGAATATATTTGTTGACATAAAATAAGTTTCCTGAATATTTTCTTGAAATGTTTTAATATTAATAATAAATTTTATATTTAAATAATAGTATTTTTTATTATATATGGTATATGAAATAATTTATAAAAATTTTTTGTTGTTTCATTTGCAATAGTATGGATATCAATATTTTTTAATTTTGATATATATTTTGCAATAATAAATGTATTAGAAGGTTGATTTATTTTACCTCGTAATGGTACAGGTGTTAAAAAAGGTGAATCAGTTTCTATTAAAATTTTATTGATAGGTACAAATTGAACGATTTTATGTATATCATATGCATTTTTAAATGTTATCAGTCCTGAAAATGAAATATACCAACCTAAATTTAATAATTTTCTAACTGTATCGAGATTACTTGAATATGAATGTACAACACCTGTACACATTTTTAATTCTGTACTAGATAAAATGTTTAAAATATCTTTTTCTGAATTTCTCATGTGTATAATAATTGGTTTATGCATCTGAATACCAATTTTTATATGTTTAACAAATAATTGATGTTGTATAATTTTATTAAAATTTATATGATAATAATCTAGACCAGTTTCTCCTATTGCTATAATACGATGATTATTTAATGTAATATTTTTTAATTTTGATATTTGTTTTTTTTGTTTATAATATAATGGATGAATACCGCAACTATACAATATATTAGGATATTTTTTAAACTTATTGAAATTATTATAATAATCTGTAATAGAAGTAGATACGTTTAAAATTAATTTTACGTGTGAACAATATGCTTTTTTTAATATTTTTCTTATTGTATATTTTTTATTTTTATGTAAAATAATATTTAAATGGCAGTGTGAATCAATTAAATACATATATATTTACTTTTGTGTTATTAATATAAATTTATTATTTATTTAATATAATATTTTCCCACATGAATAACTGATTAATAATTAATAGTTCATAATTAATATTGTTTATATTTATTAATTGATATCTACATTTTATCCAATTTTGTATTATGTTATATAAATTATGATATGAATATTTTATTGATATTTTTTTTACTAAATTTATTTGATCTAAATTTATGGTAAATATAAAAAATTTTTTTTTTATTTTCATGGCATCCAATAATAATAATATAATCCAATTAATTTTTACAATCATATTTTTATCATAAATAAAAGGTAACAATTGTACAAACTTATTATTATTAATTGCATAATGTATTTTAAAATATAAATTATATCTCATTTCATAAAAAGGTGATGTTAAAAAATTGATAGCTAATTCTGGACTATGATAATTTATACGTAACGATGTTAAACAAACATGTTTGTTTTTTTCAATATATTTTTTCATCCAAATATATCCTATTTTTTCTACAGGTTGTGATATTTGGTATAGTACGCATCGACTACGCAATGTTTTATGTAATGTATGGATTTTATTATTACCAATAAAAAACCAAGTATTTTTTGGTGGTTCTTCAATAATTTTTAATAATGCATTAATACCAAAAGATGTAAGAAATTCATATCTTGGTATCCATAAGATTTTGTTTTCGTTCTGTTGTGCTGTTTTTAAAATATTATGTATTGTATCTCTAATAGTTACAATATCTATATTTTTTTTTTTATTTTTAGGATACAATACATAAAAATCAGGATGTTTATATAATGATACTAATGTACATCCTGAACAAATACCACAACTTTTCATATTTTTTTTTTTATTGCATAAAATCCATTGACTAAGAGTCCATATTAATTTAAAAGTATCTTTAATATTATAAGATTCTATTATTATCGAATGGTGTAATTTATTTATATAACAATATTGAATAATTTCTTTATAATACTTTTTTAACCATGGGTTCCATGTTATTTTCATATTTAAGCCATATTTCTATTTTTTTTTTAATATCTTGTTGAACAATATTAATATTTAAATTTGCATTTATTGTAATATTTTTAGAATTTTTTTTGACTAATTGTAAATAACTATTTCGTATTTTATGAAAAAAATCTATATTATTTATTTCTATATTATCTGGTTGTGATCGTATAAATATACGTTGTAAACTAATTTTAGGTATAACATCTAAATATATTGTTAAATCAGGATAAAAATCACCTATCATCATATTTCGTAATGTTTTAATAGTATTTTCTTCAATACCAAAACCTCCGCCTTGATATGCAAAAGTAGACATATCATGTCGATCTGAGATAACCCATATATTTTTTTTTAAATTAGGTTTGATAATATTTTTAATTAATTGTATTCTACAAGCATACATTAATAATAATATTGTTTTTTTATCAATATTTTCATAGTTATGAAAATTTTTTATAATATTTCTTATTTTTTCTGCTATAGGTGTACTTCCAGGTTCTCGTACAATAATGATTTTTTTAATTCCATTTTTTTTAAGTATTTTTTTAACTGTCATGCATGCATATGTTTTTCCAGAACCGTCAAGGCCCTCTAAAACAATAAATTTACTTGTTCTCATATATATTCTTATTATTAAAATATTTATTCATTAATATTTTATTATTATAGTTATCATTGTATATAAAAATATTATTTATAATATGTTTTAATAATATATTATTTATAATTATATAATTTGCAAATTAATTATTTTATATAATTAAATTTTAATCAATAATGATAAAATTTTTTTAAATATATTATATATGTAATATTTAATTTTTATATATTATTTTAAATATAATATTGATATGATAAATTATATTCTTTATATATAATATATTTAAATTTACAAATGATATTTTGTAATATTATTATAAGTTATTTGGTATTCTTTTTATGTTTTAAATATTTTTTTCCTTTATAAAATCCACTTTTTGTTATACAATGTCGAATATGTGTTTCATTACTGATGGGATCTTTAGATAAAAATATAAATTTTAGTTTGTCATGAGATCTTCTCATACCTCTTTTAGATCGAGTAAGTTTACTTTTTTGCACTGCCATAGTATTACCTTATATTTTAAATGATATATTTATTATAATTTATTATAAAATAAAAAAAATATATGTAAATTATTTATTGATAAAATTTATTTATATTATTTTATTTGCAAATATTTTTTAAATCTTTTCCCTAATGGAACATATATACAAGTTTTTTGATGACTTTGAGGATGATAAAAAATAATTTTTGAAGCATGTAAGAGCATATTTTGTATTTGATAATTTGGATTAATTTTAAGATCTAAAAATTTATTTCCATAATCATGGTCAAAAATAATTGGATGACCTATATATGATGCATGTACTCGTATTTGATGTGTACGTCCAGTTTTAGGATATATTGAAACCATAGCATATGAGATAAAGTTTTTTTTTAATATAAAAATAGTTTTTGATTTTTTTCCTTGATTATGAATTTGAACAATTTTTTTTTTATGATATTTATTTTTTATCAGAGGTTGTTGAACAATTTCTTTTTTTTTTGATAAATTGCCATGTATTAATGCTATATATTTTTTTATAATTATTTGATTTCTGAATTGTTCATGTAAATATTTAAGAGCAGATTTTTTTTTTGCTAATATTAATATACCTGATGTATGTCGATCTAACCGATGTACTAATTCTAAATATTTAATATTAGGTTTTAATAATCGTAAACTTTCTATAATTCCAAATTTTAATCCACTGCCTCCATGTACAGCTATTCCAGTCGGTTTATTAATAATTAATAAATATTTATCTTCATATATGATTGAAGATAGTATTTTATTTTTTATTTTTTCATCTAAAGTAATATTTTTTTGATTATATTTTTTTATTAAATAATTAGGAATATATAATATATCTCCTATTTTTAATTTGTAATTAGGTTGAACTTTTTTTTTATTAATTTTAATAATACCTATACGTATAATTTTATATAGTGTATTTTTAGAAATTTTATAAATTTTAGAACGTATAAAATTATCTATACGTTGATTAGCTGTATTATGAAGAATTGTTATTACATGAAATAATGGTATATAATTAATCATATTTTTTAAAATATATTATATATAAAATTTAAATTGTATTTCAAAATATACTCATTATATTATAAAAAATAATACATATAATATTTATATTAATAACGATTTTTTTTAAAACTGTAAAATGAAAAAAATACTAATTAATTTTGTTAAAAAAAATACATTGCGTATTGCAACCATAAAAAAAAATAATATATATGATTTTAAAATAGAAAATAATGAATTTATAACACAAACACTTAATATTTATCAAGGTATAATTATTAAAATTGAATATAGTTTAGAAGCTATATTTGTAAATTATGAAAAAAAAAAAATTGGGTTACTTCCTTTCAAAGAAATTTCTAAATATTATTTTTTTAAAAAAAAAATTAATTTTAATAAAAATAATATTAAATATATTTTTAATAATAAACAAAAAATTGTTGTACAAATTATTAAATCAGAATATAAAAATAAAAAAGCTGTTTTAACTACTTTTATTCAATTAATCGGTTGTTATATCATTTTATTACCTAATAGCGGTAATGCTATTAAAATATCAAAAAAAATTCAAGGTATAGATCGAATAAATTTAAAAAAAAATATTACAAAATTATACATACCAAAAAATATGAGTTTGATAATACGTACTTCAGGTAAAAAAAAATCGATACAGCAATTAAATCAAGATATTATATTTAATGTAAATAAATGGGAAAAAATTAAAAAAAAAATACAATATTCTTTGTATCCTATACTAATTTATCAAGAAAATAATATAATGATTCGTATATTTCGAGATTATTTAAATTATCATGTTAATGAAATTATAATAGATAATATAAATATTTTTAATTTATCATATATTTACATCATTTTATTGAATAAATTATATTTATTAAATAAAATTATATTATATACTTGGAAAATTCCTTTATTTCAATATTATAATGTTGAAAAACAAATATATATATTACTTAAAAGAAAAATTTTATTACCATCTGGAGGATTAATAATAATAGATTTTACAGAATCTGTAACTGCTATAGATGTTAATTCTTATAAATGTTTAAAAACATCCAGTATAGAAGAAACAGCATTATATACTAATTTAGAATCTGTAAATGAAATTGTACGTCAAATACGATTACGTAATATAGGAGGTTTAATTATAATTGATTTTATTAATATGAAAATAATTAATAATATTAAAATCGTTCAAAAAAGAATTAAACAATTAATATTACGAGATGCTGCACGTGTTAAAATAGGAAATATTTCACAATTCGGAATATTAGAATTATCACGTCAAAAACTAAATTTATCTTCTTTTAAAAATCAACAATATGTTTGTTCACAATGTCAAAAATATACTATGAAAAAATTATAAATTTTATTATTAAAAATATAAAATTTATTTATATATCATAATTTAAAAATATTTTTAAATTATTTATTTACTTTTAATATTATATTTTATATTCTATATAACTGGTATAGCAACGAAGTTTTATAAATTTATAATTTATTATTTTCAATAATATATAATTATATTAATTATATACATAAATATTTTACAATGACATATTATATATAATTATTTAACAAAATAAAAATTTATATTATTATTTTGTATATTAGAATATAATACATGAAAATATTTATTATTATTGAATATTGATATCTGGTTTTAAAAACTATGTTTTATTTTTTAAGAAGATAAAATATTATTTAAAATATATATATGTTCATTATTAATATTTTAATATTATTAATACAATAATATTAGATATTTTTTATTTAATTAAATATATCTATATATATAAAACTATACATTATAAAATATCAGTATTTTATTTAATATAATGATTATATTATAAATAATTCATAATATATTATGTATATTTTAAATGATATATTTTTATATATTGATAAAATTGAAAACAATATAATTTAGTATACAATAATTATTTTTTATATACATGAATAATGATAATATTGATTAAATATATTTTCAATATAAAATAATTTAAAATAAATATATTTATTTTTTGTTATTATGATTATACATTATCATCAATTTCGTAAAATGTTTTTATTATTTATAATATATATAAAAATTAATAAAATTATTAATTTCAATATAAAATTATTATTATTATCTATATTATAAAATTATGATAATTTAATATTATATTTAATATAATTGTATTTATTTAATAAATATATATTTAAAATCTGAAATAATTTTATATTTTATTATAATAAAATAATATGTAACCAAAAAATTAATATATTTATATATAATTGTATATTATAACAATTTTAATTCAATATATTACTTAAATATTTTTATACATAGTAATTTATTTATTTTTTGTATGTTGAGATATTTATTATATTTTAATAATAATATTATTTAAATATAAATTTCTATTTTAAAATTATATTGATAATAATTAACAAATACATTAAATTAAAGATACATTCTTACAATCGTAGATGTATTCTGATATATCTATATACATTATTTTCAATTTATATCAGATAAATTTTTTGAAATACAAAAAAAAATATATTTTTATATATATAATTATAAAATATAATTAATATATTGACAATTATTGTATTATTTATAATATAATTTTCTTTCGATGTTAATTAAAAAGTGATTAAAAATATGAACTTGATAAGATCGCTAATTAACATTAGTATTATCACTTTCCTATCCAGAACATTAAGTTTTGTGCGTGATTTTATTGTTGCTTACATCTTTGGAGTATCAATATCAACTGATGCATTTTTCATTGCTTTTAAAATTCCTAATTTATTAAAACGTATTTGTGCAGAGGGTGCATTTTTACAAATTATTATTCCATTGTTAGTAGGATATAAACAAAAAGGTAAACATCATACAACAAAATATTTTTTTTCTTGCGTCTTAGGATTTATGATTGTAACATTATTTTTCATGACTTTAATTGGAATATGTTTATCCGCTGTAATTATATTTTTAACAGCTCCAGGATTTTTAAAACAACCTAAAGAATTTGCATTAGCTGTAGAATTATTAAGGATTACATTTCCTTATGTTTTTTTTGTTTCACTATCTGCTTTAACTACAGCTGTTTTAAATATTTGGGGATACTTTGTTATTCCAGTATTTTCTCCAATTTTATTAAATATTAGCATGATTTTATTTGTTGTTTTTTTAAATAAATTTTTTAGTATGCCTATATTATCATTAGGATGGTCTGTAATTTTTGGAGGTATTTTACAATTTTTGTATCAATTTTTGTTTTTAAGTAAAATTGATATGTTTGTAATGCCAAAAATAAATTTTAAAATATTAAATATTTCCAGTTTAATTACTAAAGTAGGTATGGGAATTATTGGTGTATCAGCAAATCATATTTCATTATTTATTAATGGTATTTTAGCTTCTTTATTTATTTCAGGTTCAGTATCTTGGATGTATTATGCTGATCGTTTAGTAGAATTTCCAGTTGGTATATTAGGAATATCTTTAGGAACAATATTATTATCACTTTTAACAAAAAGTATTGCTGAAAAGAATATGAAAGAATTTTCTCAATTACTTGATTGGGGATTACGTATTACAATAATTATTGGAATACCTAGTACTATTGTAATTTTTATTTTATCACGTCCAATTATTACTGTTTTATTTCAATATGGAAAATTTACCAGATTTGATACATTAATGACAGAACAATCTTTGTTAGGTTATTCTATAGGATTAATAGCATTTATTTTAATTAAAGTTTTATCGCCAGGTTTTTATGCTCGTCAAGATACAAAAACACCAATGATAATTTCTATTATTACTATTATTGTTACTCAAGTGCTCAATACTATTTTATTTTTTGTATCATTAGGACAATTAGGATTATCATTATCGATTAGCTTTTCATCTTGGCTAAATGTTATTTTATTATATTGGTATTTATATAAAAATAAAATTTTTGTTCCTCAATCTGGTTGGTTACGATTATTTGTTAAAGTTATAATAGCATCTTATATTTTGTCTGTTGCTTTATTTTTTATTCTAAATATTATGCCACCTTGGGATACTGGTAGTGTTATATATAAATTATTTAGATTATTTTTATTATTTTTATTTTCTACAATTGTATATTTAATAGCATTATTTATATTGAGATTTCGATGGAATCAATTAAATTTCAAAGTATCTAATTAAAAATTTAATAAATATATTTTATTAAAATATTTATAATACGATTTTAAAATTATGATTATATTAGTGAAATTTTTTAATAAGTTATCACATATTATAAAATACAATTTTTTTATATAAAAGATAAATTTATAGAATATATTATTATAACGGAGGAGGAGAGATTCGAACTCTCGGATGAAATAAATCATCGACGGTTTTCAAGACCGCTGCCTTAATCCACTCAGCCACTCCTCCATAAATAATAAATTTATATATTATTCTTTATGTATAATAATATAATTTTTACATAATGTAAAGATTGAATAAAAATATTTAATATTTTAGAAAATTGTATTGCATTTAATAATAATTTTAAATATAATATAAATATAAAAAATATTTTGTATTTTATAAATTTATTTTTTAACATTAACTTTTTATGTTTAATCGGCGCGTTGACAGATTGGTTATGTGACGGACTGCAAATCCGTATAATCTGGTTCAATTCCAGAACGCGCCTATAAAAAAATTGCCCGGGTGGTGAAATAGGTAAACACAAGGGACTTAAAATCCCTCGGCTTAACAGCTTTGCGGGTTCGATTCCCGCTCCGGGTAAAATATAACAAATTTTAATTTTTTTTTTTTAATATGGATTGATAAACACAAAAATGGTTCATTTGTTTAATTATTGTATAATTATTAAAAGTTTTTAATAATTCTTTATGACATGATATATATGAATGTATTACAATTCTTAATATTCCATTTTTTTTGAGGTACTTAACTGAATTTTGAATAATATGTTTAATTATATTAAAATTATTTTTTTTACCACAATGAGTTGGAGGATTAGAAATAATTAAATCAAATTTATTATTTATATTAGAATATATATTGCTGAATAAGACAGTACCGATAATATTATTATATCGAAGTGTATTTTTACTACATAATAATGCTATATTATTATTATCAACTAATGTTATTTCAGTGTTTACAGCAATTTTTTTTAATATTACCGATAAAATCCCTGACCCTGATCCAATATCTAATACTTGTCCTGTAATATTTTTATGAAATGTTGAAATCAATAATAAACTACCTTTATCTAATCCTCGATAACCAAATACACCTGGTAAAGTTTGAATAATTATATTATTCCATATATATATTTTAAAATGTTTTTGCAATATAAAATTGGATTTTTTAGTAATTATACCATAATAAAGAGAACATTTTTTTTTATAATTTATTTTGTTTAAATGTACAAATGGGTTACAGAGTTTTTTAGTACTGTTAATGCCAATATTATTTTGTCCTATTATAAATATATCACTATATATAGAAACAATAGACAACAAATAATGTAATTGCAATATTGATTCTGACTTATTTTTTTTCCAAAAATATATTAATGTATTAAAACTAATACAATAATTTTTATTAAAAATCATATTATATTTGTTATATTTTAGAAAAGATTTATAAAAATCTAAAAGTAATTTTTTTTTTGTATGTATTATCAAATTTTTTGATTTGAAATATAAATCAATATTATTTTGTATATCATTAAACACCAAAAATCTTTTATTCATAATTTTTTTATGATTTAATATTAGTATATGATTTTTATCATTCAAATATAATTTTTCTCCATATAATATGATTAGTTGATTTATATATACTATAAATATTTTATGATACAATGATATTTAAGATTTCTCATAATCATAAGGTATATAATTTATTTAATTTTAGAATATAAATGATAAAATTTTATTATATAAATTACATAAATTCTAATATATCATGCAATAAAAATCGATATGAAAATATTTTTTAAAAATAAAATTTAGTTACGTATTAATGGAATCAATAATGGATATTCATATAAAAAATATATTATATAGATAAAAAATGTATTGATATATTTTATAAATATCATAATTAATATATTTTAAAAATTTTAAAGAAATATATTTTATTATTTAAAATTTATATATTTAAAATAGTATATATTCGATGGGTATTATTAATAAATATTATTATTTTTATATAAAATAATTTAATAAATCTCTAAATATATTTTACACATAATATAAAATAATTATCATATATACAAATATATAATTTAAAAATATAAATATATTTATTATATCATAATAATATATAATAAACAATTTTGTTTAAATTTTATTGTTTATAACACATAATTTATTATTATAAATATAAATTATATGATTATTTTAAAATGAACCATTCAAAATAAATAGACATTGTATATCTATACTTTATTAAATATTAAAATATCATTATAAAATCTCAAATCATTATATATATAAAAATTTGTATATAAAAGATTAAAAAATTTTATTATATTTATAAAATAGTATATAAATATACGTTTTAAAATTATTTTAAAATATTTAATTATAGAACATTCAATATATAAATATTTTATTAAATATATCAATAATAAATATATAAATTATATAATTTATATATATAAATATAATAATATATAATTAATAATTTATTTATTTAATTTTGATAATATTATTTTATATATTTATATTTTCATATTATTTTATATATAGGAAATACCATGTCTGAAAAAGTTATTATTTTTGACACGTCGTTAAGAGATGGAGAACAAGCATTACAATCTAGTTTAAGTGTAAAAGAAAAATTACAAATTGCATTAGCATTAGAAAGAATGAAAATTGATGTAATTGAAGTTGGGTTTCCAATTTCATCTCCTGGAGATTTTGAATCTGTTCAAACTATTTCTAAACATGTTAAAAATAGTAGAATATGTAGTTTAGCAAGATGTATAGATAAAGATATTGATGTAGCAGCAGAAGCAATGTCAAAACTTGAAAATTTTAGAATTCATATTTTTTTAGGTACATCAGATTTACATATACAATCTAAATTACGAAAAAATTTTGATGACATTATACTGATGGCGATACATTCAATTAAAAGAGCAAAACGTTACACTAATGATATTGAATTTTCTTGTGAAGATGCAGGGAGAACATCAATAGATAATCTTTGTAAAATTGTTGAAATAGCCATATCATACGGAGCAACAACAATAAATATTCCAGATACTGTTGGTTATACAATTCCGAATCAATTTGGTAACATTATTAAATCATTATACCAAAAAGTACCTAATATTGATCAAGCTATTATTTCTGTACATTGCCATGATGATTTAGGTATGGCAGTAGCAAATTCAATTTCTGCAATACTTGCTGGAGCTCGTCAAGTAGAGGGAACAATCAATGGAATAGGTGAACGAGCTGGTAATGCAGCATTAGAAGAAATTATTATGGCTATTCAAGCAAGGCAAGATTTATTAAATGTGTATACCAATATTAATAGTAAAGAAATATATAGAACGAGTAAAATTATTAGTCAATTATGTAACATGCCTATATCAGCAAACAAAGCTATTGTTGGTAGTAATGCATTTTCACACTCTTCAGGTATACACCAAGATGGTGTATTAAAAAATAGAAAAAATTATGAAATTATATCACCTCAAACAATTGGATTAAAAGAAAAAAAATTAAATTTAACTTCAAGATCTGGACGTGCTGCAGTAAAATATCGTATGACCATGATGGGATATAAAGATAATGAATATGATATTAATGAATTATATGTTGCTTTTTTAAAATTAGCTGATAAAAAAGGACAAGTTTTTGATTATGATTTGGAAGCATTAGCATTCATAAATAATAAACAAGAAGATTATGAATATTTTAAGTTAGAATATTTTAATGTTCAATCCAGTTCTACTGGATTATCTACATCTTCAGTAACATTAGCATGTGGTACATCAATTATTACTAAATCAACCACCACTAGTAATGGTCCTATTGATTCTGTGTATCAAGCTTTAAATAAAATTGTAAGTTATTCAATTACATTACAAAAATTTCAATTGTTTGCTAAAGGAAAAGGAAAAGATGCTTTGGGCCAAGTAGATATTTTAGTAAAATATCAATGTCGAAAATTTCATGGAGTAGGTTTAGCAACTGATATTATTGAAGCATCTGTTAAAGCTATGATAAATGTATTTAACAATATTTGGAGATCAAATCAAGTTATGTTACAATTAAAAAGAACATAAATATATTATAAATTTTTATTATTATTTATTTAAATATAAATAATATTAATATTGAAATAATATTTAATTTATTATGAATACCATAAAAAATTTTTATAAACAAACGATTACATAAATATAATTTAAGAATAATTAAAATGAAAAATTCTTTTTGTATTGCAGTACTACCTGGAGATGGAATAGGTCCAGAAATTATGAGACAAGGATATAAAATTTTAAATATTTTAAAAAAAAAATATTTTTTAAATATTATTACTAAGGAGTATGATATTGGTGGAATTGCAATTGATAAATATGGGTGTCCATTGCCTCAAAAAACATTATTAGGATGTCAACAATCTGATGCTATTCTTTTAGGTTCAGTAGGAGGGCCAAAGTGGCAAACATTACCTGATAATCAACAGCCTGAAAAAGGAGGTTTATTACCTTTACGAAAACATTTTAATTTATTTGCTAATATTCGTCCATCAATATTATATCCTGAATTAAAACAATTATCACCATTAAAAACTAAAATAGTTGATTCAGGATTTGATATATTATGTATACGAGAATTAACAGGAGGTATTTATTTTGGTAATTCAGATCGCAAAACTAATTTAGAATTAAAAGAATTCGCTTTTGATACTGAGTTATATTATGCCTTTGAAATTGAAAGAATAGCTAAATTTGCTTTTAACATCGCCCAACAAAGAAACAAAAAAATTGTTTCTATTGATAAAGCAAATGTTTTACAAAGTTCAAAATTATGGCGAGAAATAGTAGAAAGTATATCAATTCAATATCCTGATGTTCAATTGTCTCATTTATATATTGATAATGCGATTATGCAAATTATTCAAAATCCAGTAGCATTTGATGTTATTTTGTGTTCGAATTTGTTTGGTGATATTATATCTGATGAATGTGCTGCACTTTCCGGTTCTATTGGTATGTTAGCATCAGCTAGTTTAAACATAAATAATTTTGGTTTATATGAACCTGCAGGAGGATCAGCTCCAGATATTCAAAATAAAAATATAGCTAATCCTATTGCTCAAATTTTATCTATTGCTCTGTTATTACGTTACAGTATGAAGTTAAATGTATTATCGAATTTAATTTATTCGTGTGTTAAAACTGCTTTACAGAAAGGATACAGAACTTTTGATATTGCTGATTGTAGTAAAGATTATATTAGTACTGATCACATGGGAGATATAATTGCTCAACTAATCAGTAAAGAGGCATAATATGGGAAAAACATTATATGAAAAATTATATGATCATCATATAGTATATCAAAATAGTACAGATATATCTATTTTATATGTAGATTTACATTTAATACACGAAGTAACTTCTCCTCAAGCTTTTCATGCGTTAAAAGTTAAGAATAGACATGTACGATGTCCTCAAAAAACGTTTGCGACCATGGATCATAATGTTTCTACAAAAACAAAAAATTTTGATGCTTTAAATCCTATGTCAAAAATTCAAATGGAAACATTAATTGATAATTGTCATGCATTTAATATTTCATTATATGATATACATCATGAAAAACAAGGTATTGTACATGTTATAGGACCTGAACAAGGTATGACACTACCAGGAATGGTAATTGTTTGTGGTGACTCGCATACTTCAACACACGGTGCTTTTGGTGCTTTAGCATTTGGAATTGGAACATCAGAAGTCGAACATGTCTTAGCTACACAAACTATTAAACAAAAACGTTTTAAAAATATGAATATTATTATTAATGGTACTCTTAAAAAGGGTATTAGTTCTAAAGATATAATATTATATATTATTAATCAAATAGGTGTTTCTGGAGGAACAGGTTGTGTAATAGAATTTACAGGAGAAGTAATATCTGTTTTAAGTATGGAAAGTAGAATGACGTTATGTAATATGGCAATAGAAATGGGAGCAAAATCAGGAATTATCGCACCTGATCAAATAACTTTTAATTATTTAAAAAATAAATCTTTTACTCCTAAAAAACAAAATTGGAATACAGCTTTAAAATATTGGAAAACATTAAAATCAGATAATGATGCCATATATGATCAATCAATTGATATTAATATTGATAATCTGGCTCCACAAGTTACTTGGGGGACTAATCCTAGTCAAGTTATTTCTATTGATCAATGTATTCCATCGGTTGATAAGTTTACTAAATATGACGAACGGCAAACTGCTAAGAAATCATTGTTATATATGGGGTTAAAAGAAGGAATGTTTTTAACTGATATTAAAATAAATAAAGTATTTATTGGATCTTGTACAAATTCTAGAATAGAAGATTTAAGAATTGCTGCAAAAATAGTTCAAAATAGAAAAATACATAGTAATGTTCATGCTATAGTAGTACCAGGTTCACAAGTAGTCAAAAAACAAGCTGAATATGAAGGATTAGATAAAATATTTATTGATTCTGGTTTAGAATGGAGATTACCTGGATGTTCTATGTGTTTAGGAATGAATGATGATCATCTGACTCTTCATGATAGGTGTGCATCAACAAGTAATAGAAATTTTGAAAATCGACAAGGAGTGGGAAGTAGAACACATTTAGTGAGTCCTGCTATGGCTGCAGCAGCAGCAATTTTTGGACGTTTTATTGATGTTAGAGAATTATTATAATGATTATTTTTTAAATAAGGAAATCACAATATTGAAACCATTTACTAATCATACTGGAATTATAGCACCTTTGGATATTTCTAATATAGATACTGATGCTATTATACCAAAACAATTTTTACAAAAAGTGAGTAAAACTGGTTTTAAAAAATATTTATTTTATAATTGGAAATTTATAAATGGCGATATTAAAAAAATTAATCATACATTTATTTTAAATCATCCAAATTATAAAAAATCTAGTATTTTAATTACACGTCATAATTTTGGATGCGGTTCTTCTAGAGAACATGCTGTATGGGCTTTATTGGATTATGGATTTAAAGCGATTATTGCTCCTAGTTTTGCAGATATTTTTTATAGTAATAGTTTTAACAATCATCTGCTTTTGATTACATTATCAGAAAATTATATTAATAATATATTTTATATAATTTATAATAAACCTGGTATACAGGCGACTATTAATTTACAAAATAATCAATTTATTTTATGTAATAAAATATATTCATTTAAGATTAATAATTTTCATCGTTTATGTTTATTAAAAGGTTTAGATAATATTGATTTAACTATGAAATACGAAAAATATATTTTACAATATGAAAAAAATATCCCTAATTTTTTAAAATATAATTGAAATTTTAATTATTTTATACTTTAAAGAAACTACATATAATATTATTATATATGTAGTTTTATAAATTAAAAAAATACATAAGATCATATAAATAATTTATATTCATATTGTTAAGTGTTAAAAAATTTTTTTTTTTCAATTCTATAAGAGTTAATGATATTAAATCTTGGGATTGAGGTTGAATAATATTAATATTTTTATAAAAAAACTTATTTTTTTTTTTAGAAAAAATTAAATTATATTTGTAAAAGTACCATTCTTTTTTTAAAAACTGTATTTTTTTTTTATAATTATCTATATTTATAAATAACTCTTTTTCTTTTTTGCTCCAAAAATGAAAATTATTTTTTTTATATTTTTCCCAATATATATATTTTTTTTTATCAATAATATAAAAAATAATATTTTGATATTTTTTTTTTCTCCATATTTGTTGAGCTAATACTAAAAATGTAGATATTCCAATTAGTGGAATGTTATAAGGTAATGACAAACCTTGTACTATATTTGCTACAATTCTTATTTTATTAAAATGACCTGGACCAGTAGAAAATGCAATTACATTTAAATTATTGATTTTTATATTATTTTTTGTTAAAAATTTTTTTAATATTATCAAAATATTTTTTTCATATTTTCGATTACATGTTTGTATTTCACTAATAATTTTTTTTTTATATAATATTGAAATTGAAAATTGATAAAAAGATGCATCAATACATAATATATTTTTAAACATATTTGATATGTAAATATAAAATTTAAAATTATAATAAAATTATTACATATTATATTTATTTTATAAAAATATTATAACATAAAATATTTTATGTATTTTGTACCAATACATACCAAATTTATTTGATATACTTTCGATATAATAATATAAAAATTTCATAACGAATACTAATATTATTATAATTTTATAAAATGATTCATTATCTAAAATGAATAATATAAATAAAAAAGTATCTTTAATTTCATATATTGTTTTTATAATAAATAATTATCTTGGAAATATCAATTGATATTTATTCAATAAAGAATTATTTTTAATAATAATTTTAGATATTTCATATCAGAATTATAATATTTTATAGTAAAAATCAATAATATATTTAATCATTTTATACATGTCAGTGAAAGAAAAAAATTATTAATTACAATGATATAAATGTTTTAGATATTAATATTTATAATAAATTAATAACATTAAATTTTTTATTATAATAATAAAATGTGTTTGATGAAAAAATTAATATTTTATGATGTTAATTGTATTTTATTTATCATACTTGAAAGTATATAATATTTTTTATTGTATATCGAATGATATTTTCACATATTTAAAATTCATTATTATATATTTAATAGTATAATTAAATTTACTATGTAATTTACTATATACTGAAAACATTATATTTTTTCATATTATAATACCTCTTATAGATCATTTGTTTCATGTGAATATTTTATTAATTATATTTATTCTTATATTTCAGATTATATATGTAATGTCTTAAAAATTAAATATAATATATATAAAACTTTTTAAGTAACATGTTTTAATTAAAAAAAATGATTGTACTTATAATTGTTGAAATTATTAATTCTCAAGTTATTTCAATATTATTTCTTGAAAATATATATATTTTATATTGAATATAATAATGTAAGATAATTTTATAAAATCTTTAAATTTAAAAATACAAGTTTGGTAATTATTAATAGATATTCGATCAGTTTATAATATCAATGTTTTCAAATAAATTTAAATTAATCATCAATAAAATTGAATATAATATTATCATTGTTTAATATAAATAAATATTTTTTAATTATTTCAATGTAATAATATACAATGTATAATAACAGTGACTAATAATATTTTATTATATATAATTATTTATCATTTTAATATTATCAATCACTGATTTTAATATATAATTATGTTTAAACAATAATTTTAAAATTATAATATAAAATTAGACGATTGTAATTGTTTTGTATTATATTTACGTTATTTACATTGTTCTATAGTATTTTAAATCATATAATAAATAACCATATCGTTTTTTAAAAAATAAAATATTGATTATTTTATATTCGTTAGTTCCAATCGTGATATAAAGCATTATAAAAAATAAAATTATTTTGTTACTGAATATATATCAATTCTATATATCTATTATGATAAATTAAACAAATATAATTTCGATCAAATTAAAATAAATACTAATTTATTAATTTTAAATACACTTTGTATCTCATTATAATTAATAATTTCATTAAAATGATGATTGAATATTGATATTAAAAATTTCATATAAATAAACAATTCATTCAATCCAGGCAATCATGTTGATATGATTGAAAATAAATTTATAATATTTAAAAAATATATGTGTTATATTATATAATATATTATTTAAATAAATTACATATATGTTTTTTTATAAATTGCATGAATTCTTGTTTGTATTGGTGGATGAGATGCAAATAAATGTAATGATGAACCAGATTTTCCATGTATATAATGTGCATTCATACCAATATTATATTTTGGTTCGCTAATACTGTGAAATTTTTTTAAAGCATTAATGATTTTTTCTGAACCTACTAATTGTGCAGCACCTGCATCTGCACGAAATTCACGATATCTTGAAAACCACATAACTATCATACTAGCTAATCCACCAAATATAGTTTGTAAAATTGTTGCTATTACAAAGTGAATGTAAGTAGTACAATATTGTATATATATAGATTTTTTGTTATCAGAAATAAAATTAGTAATTGTTTCTGATAAAATACGAGAAATAAAAAACACAAAAGTATTGGTTACACCATGTATTAATGATAAAGTGACCATATCACCATTTGCAATATGGCTTATTTCATGAGCAATAACTGCTTCAATTTCATCCCTATTCATTACTTGTAATAAACCAGTAGAAAGAGCTAATAATGCTGAATGTTTATAACATCCTGTAGCAAACGCATTAACCGCTTGTTTATAATAAATAAGTATTGTTGGAGGAGTAATGCCTACTTGATAGGATTGTTTATGTACTGTACTTAAAATCCATAATTCCATAGGATTATTGGGTTTATTTAAAATCATACCATGGAACGATTTTAATGCTGTCCATTTTGATAATAGTAATGATATTATTGACCCTCCAAATCCAACAAGACCGGAGAGTATCATTAATCCACTAATACTATTTCCATCAATACCAGCAAGAAATAAAACCGTTCCAAATACTGACATAACTGATAAATTCGTGCACATAAAAAGAATCATACGTATCATATAATTTTCCTATTAATTAAATTAAGTATTTTATCAAAATATTTCAATAATCTTTAATGTTAAATATATTGAACTTCATAAATATGTATGTTATAAAAATATTTTAAATTAATTAAATTTAATATCGTATATATAAATAATTATAATAATTAAAATATTACATACGTTCTGTATGTATATATCATTAGTACTATTTATTTTCATATTTTCTGGATAATTTAGGACCTGTAGTTCCTGATGGATATAATTGAGGCTTGATTCCACATATAGACCATGCATTTATAATAGAATCAATCCATTTCCATGATGCTTCTATTTCTTCTCGACACACAAATAAAGATTGATTATTTCTCATACTTTCTAATAATAAACGATCATATGCATCATATATTTTTGAATTTCGAAAACTGTTAGCATAACTAAAGTTTAATTCAATATTTTGTAATTGATATTCTGGATTTAAATTGGGAATTTTATTAAAACATGTCATTGTTATAGATTCATTGGGTTGTAATCTGATAATTAATTTATTTAATTTTTTATTTTGATTATCTATATTAAATAATTGTATAGGCATGGTTTTAAAATATATAGTAATTTCAGATATTTTATTAGATAAACGTTTACCAGTTTTTAAATAAAATGGAACACCTTGCCATCTTGAGTTATCAATATATACTAAAATTTTTACAAAAGTTTCTGTATTACTATTTTTATTTGCTCCTAATTCATTAATGTATGAAGGAACAAGTTGACCATTAATAATACCTTCACTATATTGTCCTCGTATTGTAAATTGATTAACATTGTGAATATTCATTGTTCTTAATGATTTTAATACTTTAATTTTTTCTTTTCTAATACTATGAAAATTTAAATCTTTTGGAGGTGACATGGCAACAATACTTAATATTTGTAATAAATGATTTTGTACCATATCTCGTGTTTGTCCAATTTGATCAAAATAACTCCATCTATCTTCAATACCTATTGTTTCAGAAACATTAATTTTTATATGATCAATAACAGTATTATCCCAATTTTTATAAAATAAAGTGTTTGCAAAACGTAATGCTAATAAATTTAATATTGTTTCTTTACCAAGATAATGATCAATTCTAAATATTTGTTGTTCGTAAAAATATTTTCCTAATTGAGTATTAATAATTTTAGACGAATTTAATGATGTTCCAATAGGTTTTTCTACAATAATTCTATTAGGTTTATAATTTAATTTTATTTTTCCTAATCCCATACAAATATTTCCAAAGGTATTAGGTGGTGTAGAAAAATAATAAATATTTGTATTCATTGTATATTTTAATATATTTTTTAGTTTTTCAAATTGTTTAATTTCATATACATCTAAATTACAAAAAGATAAACGTTGTTTAAAAATGTTCCAATATTTTTTATCAAGATCTGTTTTGATAAATGATTTCAATGTTTTAAATGTTATTTGAATATAATCTTTATTATTCCAATTAGCTCGTCCTACACCAATTATTTGAGTCTTTTTATGTAGGTAATTTGATTTTTCTAATTGATATAAAGAAGGTATAAGTTTTTTAGAAGATAAATTACCTTTAACCCCAAAAATGATTAAATTATATGGTTTATTATCTTTAATATTCACTTTGTCTCTCATTAATTTTATATAACGTAAAATTATAATATAATTATAATTATAAAAATATAATAATTATTATTTAGTGTAATATTTTTAAAATATATATTATAATGTTCTATTATTAGTTGCACATATGTACAATAAATATATAATTTAAAAATATTTATTTACATTATATAAACTTATTAAAATATTTAATTAAATATTTATATATTATATTATTTATAATAATTATAATATATGGAAAATTTTTTATATAATTGAAATAATTTTATAATAATTATATATTATTATAAATTATTCGTATTAAAATAAAATCATGAATATGATGAACAAAATAGCAAAAAATAGAATAAGAAGAACAAAAATAGTTGTTACATTAGGACCATCAACAGACAAATTGAATAATTTAGAAAAAGTTATTTTATCAGGAGCGAATGTATTAAGATTAAATTTTTCTCATGGTACTCATGAAGAACATGAATATAGAGCTTTTCATGCGATAAAAATAATAAAAAAATTAGGATATCACATTGCTTTATTAGGCGATTTACAAGGTCCAAAAATTAGAATTTCCACGTTTAAAAAAAAATATATTTTATTACATAAAAATGATACATTTATATTAGATCCTCATATACCTCATAATCAAGGTAACGAATATCAAGTTGGTGTAGATTATAAACAGTTACCTCAAGATGTCACAATAAATGATATTTTATTATTAGATGATGGTAGAATACAATTAAAAGTAGTACGTATATATAATTCTCAAATATTTACTCGTGTTATTTGTGGAGGAAAATTATCCAATAATAAAGGAATAAATAAATTAGGAGGAGGGTTATCTGCAAAATCTTTAACACAAAAAGATCGAGAAGATATTAATCTTGCTGCAAAAATTGGAGTAGATTATTTAGCTATTTCATTTCCTAGAAATCCAAAAGATTTAATTATGGCACGATCATTAGCTCATGAATCAGGTAGTTATGCAAAAATAGTTGCGAAAATTGAACGAGCTGAAGTTGTAGCCAATAAAAAAATCATGAAAAGTATGATATTGGCTTCTGATGTTATTATGGTAGCTCGAGGCGATTTAGGAGTAGAAATTGGCGATCCTGAATTAATAAGTGCGCAAAAACAATTAATTAAGTATGCTCGAAAATTAAATAGGATTGTAATTACAGCAACACAAATGATGGAATCTATGATTATTAATCCTATACCAACACGAGCAGAAGTTATGGATGTTGCAAATGCTGTATTAGATGGAACAGATGCAGTGATGTTATCTGCAGAAACAGCAACTGGAAAATATCCATCAAAAACTGTATATTCTATGAGTCAAGTCTGTCAAGGTGCAGAAAAAATACCTAGTATTAATGTTTCTAAACATCGTTTAAATATAAAATTTTATGATATTGAAGAAACCATTGTTATGTCTGCTATGTATGCTGCAAACCATTTATACGGAACAAGTGCTATTATTGCACTTACAGAATCAGGGAAAAGTGCATTACTTATGTCTCGTATTACATCAGGATTACCTATTTTTGCTTTATCTAAACATCAATGTACATTAAATTTTGTTTCTTTATATCGAGGTGTTATACCAGTATACTTTAATAATAAACATAAAGGATTAACAGCAGCAAATAATGCTATTAAATTATTAATAAAAAAAAAATTATTAAATATTGGTGATTTAGTAATTGTCACTCAAGGTGATATTATGGGGAAAATTGGAAAAACTAATACTAGTCGAATTATTCGAGTAACTTAATTAATATTTTCATATTATTTTTATATTTTTTAAAATATCTATATATTATTTTTATAAAATTATATAAAAATTATGTTATTATTAATAATTTTAAAAGAAATATTCATACTACTTATCCAATAAAATGTTATGAAATATATTATTTTTAATTAAATGTTTTAAACTTGAATAAACTTTACTAAATTAAATAATTAATTTGAATATAAATTATATTATCATCATTAATATATCAAAAATATTATTTAATACAAAAATTAAAAAATTAGTAATATTTTAAAAATTTAATTTAATATAACATATTTTATTTAATTAATATATGTATACAATAATTTTTAATAATGAAAATAATATTTATATTATTTAATATATTATTAAAATATAAAAATTTTAAATTGAATCAATTATATATGAAAAATAGCGTCAATATTATTAATATATGTATTATTCATTTTTATGACTAATGTTAAATAAATTTGTTTAAAAAATATATGTTTTCATAAATAATTTATACCAATTACATTATCAATTGAAAACAATTGTTTGTTTTATGTAATTGTTTTATATTATCAGAATATATAATTTTTAAAAAAATAAAATTATTATTTAGATAATTATATTTATTATTCTGAATTTTAAAAAATATAATAAATTATTTCAAATATATTACAATATTTTATTTTATAAATATAATAAATTATTATTAATATAATTACATTTATATTTTAAATAAAATTATAATTTTAAAAAAATATTAAATATAGTACAAATATATAATAAATATAAATTGATTATTTTATTAATTTACTTGGAGCTTGTGTCATTAAACATATAGCTGAATTAGTTTTAGGAAACGCAATAACATCTTTAATACTATCACTATAAGTTAATAACATTACAATTCGATCCAATCCTAATGCTATACCTGCATGAGGTGGAGTTCCATATTGTAATGCGTCAAGAAAAAAACCAAATTGTTTTTTTTGTTCTCGAATTGATAAACCTAATATATTTAAAACTGCCTCCTGCATTTTTTTATCATGTATACGTACTGATCCACTACCTATTTCATATCCATTCATTACTAAATCATAAGAATTAGAAATCACTGATTCCGGATTATGTTGCAATTGTTGAATAGTTATATGTTTTTTTGGCGCTGTGAACGGATGATGAACAGAAACAAAACAATTATTATCATTTTTTTCAAACATTGGAAAATCTACAATCCATACTGGTTTCCAAATATTATTATTTGTAATTTTTATGTCATTACCTATCATAATCCTTAAATCACTAAAAAGTTTATTTACTATTTGACAATTTCCAGACAGAATTAATATAATGTCTCCATTTTTGGCGCAAACATGTTGTAAAATACGTAATAAACAATCTGTTGTAAACAATTTCTGAGAAAATAGAATATCTATCTTTTTCAATTGAATATTTTTAACTTGAATATAAATAAAAAAAACGTTTTTATATTTTTGAATAAGAGTATTATATTTATCTATATTATTTTTATTCAATAATAATAGTCCTTGAGGAATTAATAAAGCGGCAGTACGAAAATTATTAGTATTGTTATATTCTATAAAATCATGAGGAATAAAATTATGTATATCTACTAATTCCATAGGATTACGCAAATCTGGTTTATCACACCCATATTTATATATGGCTTCCTGAAATGAAATAACAGGAAATGATTTCAAATCATAATTTATAATTTTTTTCCATATCGTTATTATTATATTTTCAACAATAGAATATATTTTTTTTTGGTTAACAAAAGATGCTTCTATATCAATTTGAGTAAATTCAGGTTGACGATCAGACCGTAAATCTTCATCTCGAAAACATTTAACAACTTGATAATATTTATCAATTCCAGAAATCATTAATAATTGTTTAAATAATTGAGGTGATTGAGGTAATGCATAATATTTTTCTTTATGTATTCGACTTGGAATAATATAATTTTGCGCCCCTTCTGGGGTAGATTTAGTTAAAATAGGTGTTTCAATATTTAAAAAATTATTATTTTGCATTATCATATGAACAATATTAGTTACGTAATTACGAATTTGCAAATTCTTTATCATTTTAGGTCGTCGTAAATCTAAATAACGATATTTAAGTCTCATTTTTGTATTATTTTTTTGGTTTAAATCTATAGGTAAAGTATTAGAAGTATTAAAAATTTTTATTTTATCTGCAACTACTTCGATATCACCTGTACTTATATTGAAATTTTTATTTTGTGATGATCTTTCTTGAATAATACCATATACTTGAATACAAGATTCATTTTTTAATTTAACAATTTGATCAAAATTTTTTTTATTTTTAGAATCGAAAAATATTTGTACTATACCTGTGTAATCACGTAAATCAATAAAAACAAAATTTTTAAAATTTCTTATACAATTAATCCATCCACATAATATTATATTTTTTTTTACATCCTGTAATCTTAATTGACCACAATATTGATTCCTCATAATTGATTTTTCCTAAATAATTAAATTATAATTTTAGTATTACAAAATATTATATAAATATATTATATAAATATTAATGAATTTATATAATGTAAGATTAAAATGTTTTATAATTGAATAAAATATTTATATTTTAAAAATATATATTATTACCTACTTCTAAATATAATTCTTCCTTTTGTTAAATCATATGGTGTTAACTCTACTGTAACTTTATCACCGGTAAGAATACGAATATAATTTTTCCTCATTTTTCCAGATATATGAGCTATAATAATATGTCCATTTTCTAATTGTACTTTAAACATTGTATTAGGTAATGTATCTATAATATTACCTTTCATTTCAATATTTTTTTCTTTCATATATTTCCTATTTAATATTTTATAAATTTTTAATTTTTAAAATTTAAACAATTTAAATATCGTTCTGCATCTAATGCAGCCATACAACCACTAGCAGATGATGTAATTGCTTGTTTATATATATAATCTGATACATCACCAGCAGCAAATACTCCAGGTATATTCGTTTGTGTATGATATTGATTATTATATATATTTGTTTGAATATATCCATTTTGAGTTTTTATATTGTTTTCAAATATTTGTGTATTTGGTATACTACCAATAGCAACAAATAAAGCTGATATGTTAATTGATTTCACATGATTATTGGATACTATATTTATATATGATATTCCTTGAGTATTTCCATAAATATCTTTTATAGTATATGGAGTATATAAAATAATTTTTCCATATTTTATTTTTTCTTTTAAACGATTTACTAATATTTTTTCCGCTTTAAAAACATTACGACGATGTATTAAATACACTTTTGAAGCTATATTAGACAAATACAATGTTTCTTCAATAGCTGTATTTCCTCCTCCTACTACTGCAACTATTTTATCTTTATAAAAAAAACCATCACATGTAGCACATGTTGATATGCCTTTTCCAAGAAATTTTTTTTCAGAAGGTAAATTCAAATAACGTGGAGAAGATCCAGTAGCAATAATTAATGCATAACTAGTATATTGATGTTCTTCACAGAATATACGTAATTTTGGATAGGAAAATTTTATTTTTAATACTTGATCAGGAACTATAATAGTTTTTAATTTTATAGCATGTTGTTCCATATCATGCATTAATTCTAAACCAGTAGTTTTTTCAAATCTTCCAGGCCAATTTTCAATTTGATTTGTAGTAATTAATTGTCCTCCTTTTTGCATTCCAGTAATTAATATAGGTTTTAAATTTGCTCTTGATGCATATATGGCTGCTGTATAACCTGCAGGGCCAGAACCAATGATAATTAATTTTTTATGCAATATATGTTTATTTTTCACAAATATATACTCTATTATATAATTAAATTAAATTATTGATACAAATTAAAATATATACATTTTATATTATATATTAATCATATCTTGTAAAAATATATTAATTAAATGGAATTAATATATCATTATAGTTTTAATTAGATAATATTTTTTATGTATGTTATAATTTGTGATAAATAAAAAATTAAATATATTATGTTAGATTCATTTTTATTGAGTAATAAACCAAAAATTGTTACGTCAAAAATAAAAAATAAAAATTTTATTTTAAATTTAGATATTTTCCATGTTATGGAAAAAAATAGAAAAAAAATACAATTTCAAACAGAACGTTTACAATCTAAATATAATTTTTTATCTAAATTAATAGGAAACATGAAAGTTATAAAAAAAGATTATACAGATAAAAAAAATGAAGTTATAAAATTAAAAGAACATTTAATTATTCAAAAAAAAAAATTATATGAAATAAAAAAAAAAATTAAAAAATTTTTATCATATATCCCGAATCTTCCTCATAACACAGTACCAATAGGAAGAACTTTTAGTAATAATATAATTCTTCATGTATGGGGTAAAATAAAAAAATATAATTGCAAAATACAAAACCATATTACTTTAGGAAAAAAAATAAATGGTTTTGATTGGTTTTCTTCTGTGAAAATATCTGGTTCTCGATTTGTTATTATGAAAGATCAAATTACTTTACTATATCGAGCATTAGGACAATTTATGTTAGATATACATACTATGCAACACGGTTATACAGAAACATATGTCCCATATTTGTTAAATTATAATAGTTTATATGGTACCGGTCAACTTCCTAAATTTAAAAAAGATTTATTTTATGTATCTTCAAGTGAAAATAATACAAATAAATATATTTTAATACCCACTGCGGAAGTTCCACTAACAAGTATGTTTCAAAATACAGTTATTTCTGAAATTAATTTACCTATTATGTTAACTTCATACACACCTTGTTTTCGTTCTGAACATTTATCTTATGGACGCGATACACAAGGTTTAATTCGTATGCATCAATTTGACAAAGTTGAAATGATTCAGATCAGTCATCCAAAATATTCTATGCATATTTTGGATAATTTAACGTTTCATGCTGAAAAAATATTACGATTATTGAAATTACCATATCGAAAAGTACTTTTATGTACTGGAGATGTTAGTTTCACATCTGCTAAAACATATGATTTAGAAGTATGGTTTCCTTCACAAAACAATTATAAAGAAGTATCTTCTTGTTCTAATATGTCTGATTTTCAAGCAAGACGAATGCAAATAAAATATTATGATCAATATACAAAAAAAAAAAAATTTGTTCATACAATTAATGGATCAGGATTAGCAGTTGGTAGAACATTAGCTGCAATATTAGAAAATTATCAAAATACTGATGGAAGTATTAAAATACCAAAAGTATTACGTTATAAATATATGCATGGTATTAAATATATAAAATAAATATTGATATTATAATTATAATACTAAAACATAAAATTAAACATAATCATATGAATACAACAATATATAACTTTAGTGCTGGACCGTCTATGTTACCCCAAGAAGTATTGCAACAAGTACAAAATGAATTTTTAAATTGGAATAATATCGGTACATCAATAATAGAAATTAGTCATAGAAGTTTAGAATTTCAAACCATTGTACAAGAATTAGAACAATATTTAAGAGAATTATTAGATATTCCCGATCAATATACTATATTATTTTGTTCTGGAGGAGCAAGAGGTCAATTTGATGCAATTCCATTAAACTTATTAGGAAATGATTATTCTGCTGATTATGTTAATAGCGGATACTGGTCAAATTCTGCTATGTTGGAAGCAAAAAAATATTGTTTACCGCGTAAAATTAATGTAATATCACAAATTGAAAACAAAATATCTATCATGCCTATGAAAGAATGGAATTTAAGTAATAATACAGCATATATACATTATTGTCCTAATGAAACTATTGAAGGTATTGCTATTTATGAAGAACCTAATTTTGATAATAAAATTATTGTAGGTGATTTTTCATCATGTATATTATCTCGTAAAATTAATATTCAAAAGTATGATCTCATTTATGCCAGCACGCAAAAAAATATTGGTCCTTCTGGAATGACTGTAATAATTTTAAAACATAAATTATTAAATATTCATAATAAACTATTATTTCCATCGATTTTAAATTATAAAACATTGTTTAAATATCAATCTATGTTTAATACACCAGTAACATTCTCCTGGTATGTATCAGGGTTAGTATTAAAATGGATAAAAAAGCAAGGTGGAATACATTTTTTTGAAAAATTAAATTTTCAAAAATCAAAATTATTATATGATACAATTGATCATAGTAATCTTTATATAAATAACATTCACCAACGTAATCGATCCAATATGAATGTTACTTTTAAATTAAAAAAACCTCATTTAAATAATATTTTTCTGAAAAAATTAAATAAACATGGTTTAAAATTTCTCAAAGGTCATAAAATTGTAGGTGGATTTCGAGCTTCTATTTATAATGCTATGCCAATATCTGGAGTACAAAAATTAGTTCAATTTATGATACAATTTGAAAAAAAATACGGATAATTATTAAATACTTAAAGTATTTATGTATATTACATATATATAATATCAATCATATAAATATGCTAGTAAAATAAATATTATGAACACAAAAAAATTAACGTTAAAACCAATATCTTCAATATATGGAGAAGTATGTTTACCAGGTTCTAAAAGTATTTCTAACCGAGTTTTATTAATTGCATCAATATCATATGGAAAAACTAATTTAAAAAATTTATTAGATAGTGATGATATTCATTATATGTTAGACGCTTTAAAAACTCTTGGCATACAATATCATTTAAGTAATAATAAGAAAAATTGTATCATACAAGGAAATCCTCAAGTATTATATAACCATAAAACATCATTATTTTTAGGTAACGCTGGAACAGCTATTAGACCATTAACGGGAATATTATCATTACACAAAAATGATATTACATTAACTGGTGATTTACGCATGCAAGAGCGTCCCATTCATCATTTAGTTGATGCTTTAATACAAGGAGGAGCTTGTATACAATATCTAAAAAAAAAAAAATATCCCCCCATACGTATTTTAGGAGGTTTTCAAGGCGGTAATATTACCATTCAAGGAAATATCTCTAGTCAATTTTTAACATCAATATTAATGGTTGCTCCTTTAGCAAAACGAAACACTATTATATCTATAAAAAATCATTTAGTTTCTAAGCCATATATTGATATTACTATAAATTTAATGAAATCTTTTGGAATAAATATTGATAATAATAATTATAAACAATTTTATATTCAAGGTAATCAACAATATATTTCTCCTGGTAATTATTGGATTGAAGGAGATGCTTCTTCTGCATCTTATTTTTTAAGTGCTGCTGCTATTAAAGGAAAATATATACGTGTAACAGGAATAGGAAAAAACAGCATACAAGGAGATATTCAATTTGTAGATGTTTTAAAAAATATGGGAGCAAAAATTTATAAAGGCGATAATTTTATAGAATGTTATAAAGGTAATTTAATAGGAATAGATTTAGATGCTAATCACATTCCTGATTGTGCTATGACAATTGCAATATTGGCACTATTTGTTTATAACAATAGTATTACGACCATTCGAAATATATATAACTGGAAAGTAAAAGAAACAGATAGATTATATGCTATGAAAACAGAATTACGAAAAGTAGGAGCTATTGTATATACAGGCAAAGATTTTATTCGCATTACTCCACCTAAAAAATTCATACATGCTCATATTAATACTTATAATGATCATAGAATAGCAATGTGTTTTTCTTTAATTGCCTTGTCAAATCAACCTGTTACTATTATAAACCCTCAATGTGTTTCAAAAACTTTTCCAAAATATTTTTCCGAATTATTGAAAGTGAGTATATATCAATCATAAGCAACAATGTATTTTAATAAATATAAATAATATATTATATTTATTATCAATTATAATTATAGAGGTATAAAGTATGAATTCGATTCCAGTGATTACAATTGATGGTTTTTCTGGATCCGGAAAAAGTAAATTATGTCAATCACTATCTCAATATTTAAATTGGTTTTCACTAGAATCAGGTGTTCTATATAGAATATTAGCATGTTTGTTTTTAGAACAAAAAAATCCTATGTCTAAAGAATATATCATACCTCTTTTAAAAAAATTAGATCAATATTTTATTTATAAAAATGGTTATATATGCAAAATTATGAATAAGAATTTTTCTAATACATATATGATATCAAATTCAGTTACTATTATAGCATCTAAATTAGCTACTTATAAATATATTAGAAAATATCTTGTCAATAAACAAAGACTATTTCGACAACCTCCTGGGTTAGTTGCTAATGGTCGTGATATGGGTACAGTAGTATTTTCAGATGCAATAATAAAATTTTTTTTAGAAGCAACATTAACAAATAGAGTACATCGTCGATTACAAGAATTTAAAAAAAAAAAATATAATTATGAATTTAAAAATTTATTTCAAGATATGAAAGCGAGAGATGAACAAGACCAAAATAGAAAACATTCTCCATTAAAACCAGCAAAAGATGCAATTATACTTAATTCTAATAATATGAATTGTATTGAAGTAGTACATATGGCAATTCAATATATTAAACAACATGATTATTTTAAATATTAATTCTGACTATAATTAGGATAATTATAGAATATATCAATAACCCTATTTTAGTGGATATAAAATAGATGTTAAATTATTATATTAAAAATTATTTATATGAATGAAACTTTTTCTGAATTATTTGAAGAATCTTTAAGTACCTTAAACACAAAACCTGGATCTATTATTTCTGGAATTGTTTTAAATATAGAAAAAGATATGGTATTAATTGATTCTGGATTAAAATCTGAATCATATATTCCTATTGAACAATTTCAAGATAATCAAGGAAAATTAGAGATTAATATTGGTGATTGTGTTGATGTATCATTAGATGCAATAGAAGATGGTTTTGGGACTACGATATTATCAAGAGAAAAAGCTAAAAGATATGAATCTTGGTTAGAATTAAAAAAAATACATAAAAACTCTGAAACAATTACAGGTATAATTAGTAGTAAAGTCAAAGGAGGTTTTACTGTTGAACTCAATAATATTCGAGCATTTTTACCTGGTTCTTTAGTAGATATAAGACCAATACGAGATACAAATTATTTAGAAGGACAAAAATTAGAATTTAAAGTTATTAAATTAGATCAAAAAAGGAATAATGTAGTTGTTTCACGACGAGCTGTTATCGAATCTACACATAGTGCCGAAAGAGAACAGTTATTATCTAATTTACAAGAAGGTTTAAAAATTCAAGGAATAGTAAAAAATTTAACTGATTATGGAGCATTCATTGATTTAGGTGGAGTAGATGGTTTATTACATATTACTGATATGGCTTGGAAACGAGTGAAACACCCTAGTGAAATGATTAGTATAGGTGATGAAATTTGTGTTAAAGTACTAAAATTTGATCGTGATAAAACAAGAGTCTCTTTAGGATTAAAACAGTTAAATGAAGATCCATGGATGTATATTGATAAAAAATATCCCGAAGGGAAAATTGTCCATGGAAGAATAACAAATTTAACAGATTATGGATGTTTTGTAGAAATCCAAGAAGGTATAGAAGGTTTAGTACATGTTTCGGAAATGGATTGGACAAATAAAAATATTCATCCATCTAAAATAGCAAAGATTGAAGATATGATTCAAGTTATGATATTAGATATTGATAAAGAAAGACGTCGAATTTCATTAGGTATTAAACAATGCCAACCTAATCCATGGAAAATTTTTGAAAAAAAATATGCAACAGGTATTAAAGTAACAGGTAAAATTAAATCTATTACTGATTTCGGAATTTTTATTGGATTAGAAGGAGGAATTGATGGATTGATACATTTATCAGATATTGAATGGGATCGTTCGAATGAAAAAGTATTGATAAAATATAAAAAAGGTGATGAAATATCTGCAGTAATATTACAAATAGATTCTGATAGAGAAAGAATATCATTAGGAATTAAACAATTACATTCAGATCCATTACATGCATATATGAATACACATAAAAAAAATAGTATTATTAGTGGTAAAATTCTTTCTATAAGTAATAACACTTTACATCTTAAATTATCTAAAAATATTATTGGAATATTAAACATGAATAGTGTATTAAAACAGTATAAAATTAAGAATATTGTAAAAATATTTAATATCAATAATATTCTACAATGTCGAATCGATAATTGTGATTACAACAATCGAGTAGTCAATGTTTCTGTAAAAAAGAATTTTATTAAAAATCATATTAATCGTTATATACAACAAATTAAAGAAAATAAGAATTTACTTTTAAATATTACAAATATGTCGTTTAATACTACATAAAAGTAAATTAAATAAATATATTATATATCTTTTTAATTATACAATACTATCATATTATAAATATGTTAATATAAATAAAGAATAAAATAAAATATTATTTATAGTTTAACAAAATTGATTAATAGATTAATTATATAAAAAATAATTAAAATATTACAAATAAATAAACTATATTATATTATGTATTTATAATAAATATAGCCATTGTTATATTTTTATATGGAATATTTAAAAATAATACAACATATTTTAAATAATATATGAGTGCCAATATTATTCAGGCACTCATATGAATTAATATAATTTTTTAATAATTTTAAATAAATTATATTTAAATATTTTTTTAATATTCTTAACAGATTTTTGAATATCACTATGTATTATTTTTTCATTACGAATACCAACACATCTACCTTTATATCCTTTAATAAGTAATTCAATTGCATAAGCGCCCATTTTCGAAGCTAAAATACGATCATATACTACAGGTGATCCCCCGCGTTGTATATATCCCAAAATTGTTGCTCTTGTTTCTCGATGAGTATGTTTTTCAATATATTTCGCTAATTTCTTCACGTCACACATAAATTCTGTTATAACAATAATAGCATGCTTTTTACCTTTTTTTATTCCCATTTGTACTGATTGTAGTAAATTTTCTTTTTTAAAATGCATATCTGGTAATACTATAAATTCACATCCACCTGCAATAGAAGAAAATAATGTTAAATCTCCACAATATCGACCCATTACTTCTACAATAGAAATTCTTTTATGTGAAGAAGATGTATCTCGTAAACGATCTATTGCGTTTACTATAGTTTGTAAAGCAGTAAAATATCCTATCGTATAATCAGTACCGAAAACATCATTATCAATAGTTCCAGGTAAACCAATACACGGTATTCCCATTTTCGTAATTTTTTTAGCACCAATATAAGAACCATTACCACCGATAATAATAAGAGCATCAAGATTTTTACATTTTATATTATTAATTGCAACATGCCTAATTTTTTTTTTAGAAAATTCAGGAAATCGAGTTGAACCCAAAAAAGTACCACCTTTATTAATTATATCAGATACACTATATCGATCTAAATTTATCATACGGTTTTCATATAAACCCAAATAACCATCATATATGCCAAATATTTTTATTTTTTCACTTAAACTTGTTCGTACTACAGAACGAATAGCAGCATTCATTCCAGGAGCATCACCCCCACTCGTTAATACACCAACTCTTTTAATAATCATAATGACCTTAAAGTTTTACATATATATTAAGGTATATAGTAGTGATATAATCATATTAATAATATAAATAAAGTTGTATTTATATATCTGTGCTTTATTGAGGATAAATATATAAATAAATATTTATATAATAAATAATTACTATTTTTCTAAAAAATAATATTTTAACGGATACAAATTTTTATCAAAACTATAAATTATTGGAATACCAGTAGGAATAGACAGATAAGGTATTTCATGATTTTTAATACGTGATAAATACTTTACTAATGCTCGCAAAGAATTACCATGAGCAACAATTAAAACATTTTTTTTTTTTTTTATATTAGGAAATATAATATTTTTCCAATAAGGTAATATTCTCTTCAGAGTTAATTCTAAACTTTCTGAAACTGGTATATGATGACAATTTAATTTTTTATATTTTTCATCATTAATAAAAACTAAATTTTCTGTTGTATTTAATTTTGGAGGTATAGATGTAAAACTTCTACGCCATTTTTCGACTGTTTTTTCACCATATTTTAAATTTGTTTCTATTTTACTTAATCCTTGTAATTTACCATAATGTCTTTCATTTAAATACCATGTTTTTTTCACTGGTATCCAGCATTGATTTAACTCTTTTAATATTTTCCATAAAGTGTCAATAGCTCGATTTAATACCGATGTATAAGAAATATCAAATTTAAATTTATTTCTCTTTAATATTTTTCCAGCTTGTTTCGCTTCTGTTTTACCTTGATCAGACAATTCTACATTAGTCCAACCTGTAAATTTTTCTAATTTATTCCATATACTTTCACCATGTCGTACTAAAACTAAATAATTATTCTCCATGAGTATTCCTGTAATATAAATATAATATATTATAAATTAAATTTTTATTATAGTTATTTAAATTTCTAATGATACTCTTGTAAAATCTTCTAATATATTTTTAATCATACTTAAAAATCCTACTGCTTCTTTTCCATCAATTAATCTATGATCATAAGAAAGTGCAATATACATCATAGGTGCAATTTTTATTTTTCCATTAATTGCAATAGGACGTTCTTTAATAGCATGAATACCTAAAATAGCTGATTGTGGTGGATTAATAATAGGTGTTGATAATAAAGACCCAAAAACACCTCCATTGGTAATAGTAAAATTACCTCCTACTAAATCTGATAATGTTAACTGTCCTTGATGACTTTTATTAGTAAAATATTGAATTTTTTTTTCTATTTTTGACATACTCATAAAATTTACATTTTTTAAAATAGGAGTTACTAAACCTGTTTGTGTAGAAATAGCAATATTGATATCAAAATAATCATAATATATAATATAATTTTGTTGCATACGAGCGTTAATTGTTTTAAACATTTTTAAAGATTCAACAACAGCTTTAACAAAAAAAGACATAAAACCTAATTTAATATGATGTTTTTCTTGAAAAATTTTTCCATATGTTTGACGTATATTAATAATTGATTTCATATTAACTTCATTAAATGTTGTCAACATTGCAGTATTATTTTGAGTATATAATAATCTTTCTGATATTCGTTGACGAATAGGAGTCATTAAAACTTTCTTTTCGTGACGAGGATATAATTTTGTTGTTTTATTATTTATATTAAAATTCAAACAATCTTTTTTTTTATTTATAACAGATTGATTTTTTAATACTTCCAAATTTTGTAAACCATTTTTCGTAATATTTCTACGTATTGAAGGACTTAAATAATGTGTAAAAAATTGTTTTTCTTTACATTGAGGTATGTTATGTATTGTTGATATATTATTATTTTTATTTTTTGTATCATTATTTAATTTTATGTTTTTTTTTTTTTTAATACAACCTATAATTTGTTTGTTACTAACTATCTCACCTTCATCTTTTATTATAGATGTTAAAATACCATCCACTGGAGACGGAATTTCTAAAATTATTTTTTCTGTCTCAATTTCTACAAGTATTTCATCTCGTTTGACAAGATCGTTAATTTTTTTATTCCAATGAATAATTGTAGCGTTAGTAATAGATTCCGGTAATTCAGGAACTAAAACATCTATTTGACTCATTACAAATCTCTTTAATATATATTAAGAGCGCAATTAATAATTTCTTTCTGTTGTTTTAAATGAAGAAACATAGATCCTACAGCTGGTGCTGCAGAAGAAGGTCTTCCAATATATTGAATTTTTATATTAGATATAGACATGAAACATTTTTGAATATAATACCATGCACCTTGATTCTTAGGTTCTTCTTGACACCAAAAAGTATTATTTATAAAACAATATATTTTTAATAAATCTAATATTTTTTTTTTCGGAAAAGGATATAATCGTTCAATTCGAATTAAAATAACATGTATTTTATCCATTTTTCGTCTTTCAGATAATAATTCATAATATATTTTTCCTGAACATAAAATTACTTTTTTAATCAATGATAAATTAATAAAATCAATTTCATTGATTACAGATTTATAATACTCATATTCAAGTTCTAATAAATATGAATTAGACATAATATTTCGTAATAAAGATTTTGGAGAAATAACAATTAGAGGTTTAAAAATTTGACATAATGCTTGATAACGTATTAAATGGTATATTTGGGATGAAGTTGAAGGAATACAAACTACCATATTATTTTGTGCACATAATTGTAAAAATCGTTCTATTCTTGCTGAAGAATGTTCAGGACCTTGACCCTCGTAACCATGAGGTAAAAAAATAACTAACTTGGATTTTATTCCCCATTTTTGTTCACCTGAACTAATAAATTGATCAATTACAATTTGAGCACCATTGACAAAATCACCAAATTGCGCTTCCCAAATATTTAATGTATTATATGAATCAATAGAATACCCATATTCAAAGGCTAATACAGATTCTTCTGATAATACAGAATCCCAAATATAAAATTTATTTTTGGATTGTTTTAAATGATTTAAAGGAATATAACTAATTCCACTATTTTGATCATATATAATAGCATGACGATGAAAGAAAGTACCTCTACTAACATCTTCACCTGATAATCTACATGCAATACCTTGATATAATAAAGTAGCATATGCTAGAATTTCTGCATTACCCCAATCAAATAATCTTTTCCGTATTGCCATGTTATATCTATTATTATATATTTTAATAATTCTATTATGAACTTGTATATTCTTAGGTATATAACTAATTTGAATTGCTAAATTTTGAATATCATAAATTTTTAAATTATATAATATATTAATTTTTGTACATATTTTTTCATTATTAAAAGTCGTATAATTTTCATTTTTATCATTAATATCAAATTTATTTCTATATTTTAATTTTAAATTATTTAAATATGTTGAATTAATAACTTTATCACATTCTAATTTTTTTGCATATATTGTACATACAGTAGGATGGTTTTTAATTTTTTTATACATTAATGGTTGTGTCACACTAGGTTCATCAACTTCATTATGACCATGTCTTCGATAACATACTAAATCAATAAAAATATCTTTTTTGAATTTATATCTAAACCTTAATGCTAATTGTATAATAAATATTACTGCTTCTGGATCATCAGCATTAACATGAAATACTGGAGCCTGTATCATTTTAGCAATATCGGTACAATATCTAGATGATCGAATATCTTTAATATTCGAAGTAGTAAAACCAATTTGATTATTAATAATAATGTGTACAGTACCTCCAACAGTATATCCGTTTGTTTTCGACATATTCAATGTTTCTTGATTAACACCTTGACCAATAATTGCAGAATCTCCATGTATATTTATAGGTAATATGCTATTAGAATTAAATATTTTTTTTTGATCTATATATGCTCTGCTAGAACCCATAACAACAGGATTAATAATTTCTAAATGTGACGGATTAGATTTCAAATCTACCATAATTACTTGATTTTTTATTTTAATTTTTGATGACATTCCAAAATGATATTTTGCATCTCCTGTTCCAAAAGTAGGTATATAAGTATTAGAAAATTCATTACGTAAATGCAATATATTTTTCTTTAAAATATTAACTAAAACATTTAATCTTCCTCTATGTGCCATTCCGATAATTATTTTTGAAGACATTTTTTTTACAGCATAATGTATCATAGTATCTAAAGCAGGAATTAATGATTCAGATCCTTCTAAAGAAAAACGTTTTGTGCCTGGAAATTGACTATGTAAATATTTTTCAAAAACTTCTGATTTTACTAAATTTTTTAAAATTTTAATTTTTTTTTTTTTTGTTAAAAAAAAATTATTAACTTTATTCTCTACATGTTTTTGAATCCAAAACATTTCTTGTTTTTCATCAAGATGCATATATTCTATACTAAATGTTGTACAATATATTTTTTTAAATTTTTTATAAATCGATTGTAATGTGTTTATTGGTGAATCTTGATATTGAGTATTATGATTTTTATTTTTAATCTTATGAATAAAACTAAAACCATATAATAATAAAAAAGCATTTAATTTATGTTTGTGATATATTAATTGAATGGGATCCAAATTAGCATATTGATGACCATATTTTCGAAATAAATCAATTAATTTTAATTCATTAAGTTGATCACTATTAATAATCCCATTATTGTCCATTTGATCATCGTACTGATATTTTTTTTTTGTTAACAAAAATTTATTTTTATTTTTTTTAAAAAATTTTTGCCAATACAATTCTACCGAATTTGAATTATTTAAAAAATTTTGATAAATATGTTCAATATATAATTGATTAATACCATTTAAATCATAAAAATTTGAATGAAATATATCTTTTTTGTTCATCATATGACCTATAAATTACTCAAACATTCAATATGTAAACACAATAAAAATATTTATAATTAGTATTTCAATTTTAAATGAAAATATTTTATATGGGATTGTTTATATCAACAAATACAACATCTAAACTATATTTTTTAGATATCCATTGCCCTAAAGCTTGTACACCATATCGTTCTGTAGCATAATGGCCTGCTGAAAAAAAAATCATATTATTTTCGTATATATAATGCATAGTATCTTCAGATGCCTCTCCAGTTAAAAAAACATCTAATTTTAAATTATAAATTTGTTCAATAAATTTTTGACCACGACCACTACACCAAGCAATAGTATGAATTTTAGACGATGGCAAATGGTTAAAACAAAGAGGATCTCGATATAATTTTTTTTTAATTCTATTAAATAAATTTTGAATCGTAATATATGATGGAAATGCCCCCCATAAGATAACATCAGATATTTTTCCTAAAACATTAATCCCCAATTTTTTAGCTAATTGTACATTATTTCCAAGTTTTTCATGCACATCTAAAGGTAAATGCCAACTGTATAAATTAATATTATGTTTTAATAATAGATTTATTCTATTTTGATTTAACATTCGCATATTGTAAGATTCATTTTGTACAAATAAACCATGATGTACAATAATAGCTTGTGCACGATATTGAATAGCAAAATCAATTAATGGTTTACATATACTAACACCAATAACAATTTTATATATATTACTATATCCCGGTATCTGCAAGCCGTTACAAGCTATATCATGAAATAAATGCGCATTTAATTTTTTATTAATAATGTTTTCTAAACAATAATTATTCATATTATGATTGTCAAAAATAAAAATATATATTATGTAATCAATAAGTTTTATTATATAATTCAAAATATAATAATTACATTATTGTAAAATAATATTTATGTTACATAAATATTATATCAATTTTATAAAATATAATATTATGATCATTTTATAAATTAATATAATTATTTAATATGTTGATAATGAATTATTAAAAAGTAATAATAAATATTAAAATTTATTAGTCAAATCAAATAATCACAAAGAGGTAAAATGGAAAAAATAGGAATTTTTTTTGGTAGTGATACTGGAAATACAGAAAAAATAGCTAATATGATTTATAATATAATTGGAACCAAAAAAGCAGAAATTTATGATATATCTACATGTTCGAAAAAAGAAATAACAAAATTTAATATTTTAATTTTTGGAATACCAACATGGTATTATGGAGAATTACAATGTGATTGGGATACTTTTCTTCCAACACTAAAAAAAATAAATTTTAAAAACAAAATAATATCTTTATTTGGTTGTGGAGATCAAGAAGACTATAGTGAATATTTTTGTGATGCGATTGGTATTATATATAATATTCTTAAAAATCAAGGTGCTACTATAATAGGGAAATGGCCAACTACAGGATATAATTTTGAGTCATCTAAAGCTTTATTAAATTCAAAATACTTTGCTGGATTAGTTATTGATGAAGATAGACAATCGTCTTACAGCCAATATCGAGTAGAAACATGGGTTACAAAAATATTATATAAATTAAAACAAATATATACTAATAACGATATTTAAATATTTATGATAAAATTTATATTATTAGAAAAATAAATTATTACTAATGATAACAATATTAAAATATTTTTTAATATTGCTATCATTAATAATATATTTCACATTATTTTTTAGAACAAATTAAATGTACTAAATCTAATACTTTGCTAGAATAACCAGTTTCATTATCATACCACGAAATTAATTTAACAAAATTTTTATTTAAAGATAATCCTGCTTTTTCATCAAATACAGATGTAAATGTTGAACTATTAAAGTCAGTTGATACTACATCTTCATTAACATATCCTAAGACATCTTTTAAATAAGTTTTGGAAGCTATTTTAATTTGTTGACAAATTTCTTGATAAGAAGCAGATTTATTTAATTTCACTGTTAAATCAATTACAGATACGTTAGGAGTAGGTACACGAAATGCAATTCCTGTTAATTTACCATATAACTCAGGAAATATTTTCCCTACTGCTAATGCTGCTCCTGTCGATGAAGGTATAATATTTTGTAATGCCCCTCGTCCTCCTCGCCAATCTTTTAATGATGGTGAATCTACAACTTTTTGTGTTGCAGTAGCTGCATGTACAGTTGTCATTAACCCTTCTTGAATTTCAAAATTATTATGCACTACTTTTACTAAAGGAGCTAAACAATTAGTAGTACAAGAAGCATTAGAAACAATTGTTTGTCCTGCATATGTATGAAAATTTACACCTCTCACAAACATAGGTATATCATCTTTAGGAGGAGCAGTAATAATAACTTTTTTCGCTCCAGCAAGAATATGTTTATTAGCAGATTCTTGTGTTAAAAACATACCTGTAGATTCAATAACAACATCAACAGATAATTTTCCCCATATAATTCTTTGTGGATCTTTTTCTGAAGTAATAATAATTTCTTTTCCATTTACAACAATGTAATTATTTTTAACTTTAAGAGAACCAGGAAATATACCATGAGTTGAATCAAATTTTAACATATAAGATATATAATTTGAATCTAATAAATCATTAATACCTACTATTTCAATATCATTTCTTTTTTGTGCCATGCGAAATATAATTCTACCAATTCTTCCAAATCCATTTATTCCTACTTTAATAGTCATTTTATATACCTCATAAATATATCAATTAATGAAGTAATGATGATATGAATTATATAAACATATATTCAAATTATATTATGAACGAGATAAAAATATAAATTTATTATATATTAATATAAATAAATAAAATATATTTATCTCTTAACAATAATAACCAATAATCAATAAATATTTATATAAAATTATTATACATTTCATTTTAACATATTTTATATACATCATCAAACTAATATTTTAAATAAATATTATTACTTAGATATATTTTTATTATTATATTATATACAAATCACTTTTTAACACTACCATAATAATTATAATAAATATAATCTATAATTTTGAATAATAAAATTAAATAATAATTGAAAATTTATCATTACATATATATTGAATATTAATAATGATTTATAAAAATAATAAATATATTTTATATTTCATCGATAATAAGATAATTTACAAAAATTATATTATATATTTCAATAATTAAAAATTTGTATTTTCAATGGAATATATTTAATATATAAATAATTGAGATTGATTATAGACAAATTCTATAAATCATAATACCTAACCATAATTTCATATATCAATCATAAAAATAAAACTATATAAAAATAATAATTATATAATAAAAATCTATAACTAGTGTACAAAAAAAATATAATTAATTATATAATACGTGATATACATATATGTTAAACGTTACAATAAATATACAATAATAATAATAAAATTGAATCATATAAAATTTTTATATTTCAATAATAAAAATATATTTCATTTTAAAAATAACAATTTATTATGTATAGCATATTGTATAGCATGTATTAATTTTGCTAACGAAACAGAATCAATAATATAAGGAGGAGTTAAATAAATTAATTTTTTAAAAGGTTTAATCCACACTCCGTGATCAACAAAAAATTTTTGCATTAATTTTACATTAATAATATATTTACATTCGACAACAGCAATACCTCCTAATATCCGAACATCAAATACATAAGGATGATTCATCAGAGGTAATAATTCTTTTTTTAGTTGTTTTTCAATATTGTAGATTTGTTTTTTCCACATACCTTCTTGTAATATATTAATATTTTCACACGCTACAGAACATGCTAATGGGTTTCCCATAAATGTTGGACCATGCATTAATTTATAAGGTTCGTGATTACTGATAACATTAGCTATTTCTCTCTTAGTCACCATAGCTGATAATGTCATAGTCCCTCCAGTTAGTGCTTTACCTAAACAAACTATATCTGGAATAATTTTAGCATGCTCGTACGCAAACATTTTTCCAGTACGACCAAATCCAGTTGCAATTTCATCAATAATTAATAGAATTTGATGTTTATCACATAAAAATCTGACTTGTTTTAAATATTCAGCATGATAAAATTTCATACCTCCAACACCTTGAACAATGGGCTCTAAAATAACTGCAGCAATAATTGATTTATGAGTTATTAATAAATTTAAAAATGAATTAATATCACTATGTTTCCATTGTCCTAAAAAAGACGATGTTGGAGAATATGCAAATAAATTTTTAGGTAAAAATTTAAAATATAAATTATGTATAGAATTATCAGGATCACAAACAGACATTGCAGAAAAAGTATCACCATGATATCCATTACGAATTGTTAAAAAAACTTTTTTATGTTTATTTAATACATTACTATATTGTAGTGCTACTTTCATAGCTACTTCAATAGATACTGATCCTGAATCAGCAAGAAAAATACATTCTAATTGTTTAGGAAGTATACTAATTAATTTCTGACACAATTGAATTGCAGGTAAATGTGTGATTCCCCCAAACATAACATGAGACATTTTATCTATCTGATTTTTTAATGCCATATTTAATCTAGGATGATTATAACCATGTATAGCAGACCACCAAGAAGACATACCATCAATAATTTTAACACCATTTATTAAATTCAAATAAATACCATGGGCATTATGTACCATATAACATGGAAAAGGTGTAGTCATAGAATCATAAGGATGCCAAATGTGTTTGAAATTAAATTGCAGATATTGATTCATAATAAATTTTCTTTAGAATAAATATTATTAGTATAAAATCGTTATTTTAAACAATATATAAATTTATGGAATAATATAATGAAAAAAATTTGGAATATACAAGAAATAAAAACATTATTTAAAAAACCATTTTTAGAATTAATATTTGAAGCGCAAAAAATACATAGAAAACATTTTAATCCTAGTGAAATTCAAATTAGTACACTATTATCAATTAAAACAGGATTATGTCCTGAAGATTGTAAATATTGTGCTCAAAGTTCTCGGTATAAAACAAATATTAAAGTAGAAAAATTATTAAAAATAGACGAAATTATAGAAAAAGCTAAACAAGCTAAACAATCAGGATCTGATCGATTTTGTATGGGAGCTGCATGGAAACACCCTAAAGAACGTGATATGCCATACTTAATAAAAATTATTCAAGAAGTTAAAAAACTTGGTTTAGAAACTTGTATGACATTAGGTAGTTTAAATGATAGTCAAGCACAACAATTATATGATGCTGGTCTTGATTTTTATAATCATAATTTAGATACTTCTCCTAAAGTATATAAAAAAATCATTACTACGCGCACGTATCAAGATCGATTAAATACATTAAATATTATTCAAAAAACTGGTATTAAGATTTGTTCTGGTGGAATATTAGGATTAGGTGAAAAAACACATGATCGTGCAGAATTACTAATGCAATTAGCTAATTTAAAAAAAATTCCAGATAGTATACCTATTAATATGCTGGTTAATATTAAAGGTACACCGATGGAAAACAATAAAAAAATTAATACTTTTGATTTTATTAAAACCATTGCAGTTGCTCGTATTATGATGCCTCAATCATACATTCGTTTATCAGCAGGACGTGAAAATATGAGCAAAAATATGCAAACAATGTGTTTTATAGCTGGAGTAAATTCAATTTTTTACGGTTGTAAACTATTAACTACAAATAATCCTAAACAAAAAGATGATTTACAATTATTTCAACAATTAGGTTTATACCCTAAAAAAAAAATAATTTATAATAAAAATTTAAAAAATATAAATACTTTAAATACAAAAATGATAAATAATACTTCAAAATATTATAACGCTATAATGAATTAAATAAGGTATTTTCATATATCTACCTATTATAAAATAATAGGTAGTATCATAATTTTTTACTGTTCATGAAAATAAAATAATTTTATTATTTTAAATAATTTATTTAATATATCAAAATACATATTTTAAATTTAGGAAACATATGAATACTCAATGGTTTCTTACCGGAACAGATACTAACATCGGAAAAACAATAACAGCAATAATTTTATTAAAAAAAGCTGCAAATCAAGGATTTAAAACAGCAGGATATAAACCAATTGCCTCAGGAAGTATAAAAACAATACATGGTTTAAAAAATAATGACACGTTATTATTAAAAAAAAACAGTACAGTTAATTTATCATACCAACAAATTAATCCATTTTTTTTTCCTCATGCAGGCCCTCCACACATTTTTAACACCAAAAAAAAAAAAATTAATTTTAATGATTTAGATCATGGATTAAATATTATCAATCAACATGCTAATTGGATTATTATAGAAGGAATAGGAGGTTGGTATACTCCTATTTCTCAATGTACATTTCTTTCTGATTGGATAAAATATAAACAAATACCTGTTATTTTAGTAGTAGGTTTAAAATTAGGTTGTATAAATCATGCTATTTTAACAGGAAAAGAAATTATACAGTCTAACCTTAAATTTTCAGGATGGATTGCAAATTATATATCAGATAAAGAAAAATATGGATTAGATTATATTAATATTATTCAAAAATATATTCCAGTTCCTTTTTTAGGTACTATTCCTTATATTTATGATATGAACAATATATCAGAACAAAAAATAATACTTAAATTACCTGAATAATGTGTTTATATACATAATTACCATTTAATATTATAAAATATATATTTCATATAAATTAATATTTATTCAAATATATAGGATATTCAGCACATAAAGATAATACTTTTTTTTTAATACTATAAATAATTTGTGTGTTATTAAAATTATTAATAATATCAATTATCCAATTAGATACATGAACAGCTTCTTCTTCTTTAAATCCTCGACGAGTAATTGCTGGAGTACCAATTCGAATACCTGAAGTAATAAATGGATTTTGTACATCATTTGGTATATTATTTTTATTGACTGTAATATTAGATAAATCTAAAATAAATTCTGCCTGTTTCCCGGTAATATTTTTATCTTTTAAATTAAGAACAAATAAGTGATTATTTGTTTTTCCTGAAATTACTTTAAAACCATTTTTTAAAAAAGTTTTTACCATAATATTTGCATTTTTTAATATTTGTTTTTGATATAATATAAATTTTGGATCTAAAACTTCTTTAAAAGCAATTGCTTTTGCTGCAATAACATGCATTAAAGGACCACCTTGACTACCTGGAAACACTGAAGAATCTAATTTTTTATAAAAATCGTTATCTTTATTTTTAGAAAGAATTAACCCTCCTCTAGGTCCAGAAAGTGTTTTATGAGTAGTAGTAGTGACTACATCAGCATATTCAATCGGGTTAGGATATAAACCGGCTGCAATTAATCCAGCAACATGAGCAATATCAATCATTAAATATGCTTGAATACTATCTGCAATTGTTTTCATTTTTTTCCAATTACAAATTCCTGAAAAAGAAGAAAATCCTCCAATAATCATTTTTGGTTTATATTTTAAAGCTATATCTTGTAATTGTATATAATTAATATCTCCTGTTGTTTCATCAATGCCATAAGTCATAGAACGATATAATTTTCCAGAAAAATTTACTGCAGCTCCATGTGTTAAATGTCCACCATGAGATAAATTCATTCCCAAAATTAAATCACCAGGTTTTAATAATGCTGAATATACAGCAAAATTCGCTTGTGATCCAGAATGAGGTTGTACATTAGCATAATCAGCGTGAAATATTTTTTTTGCACGATCAATCGCAATTTGTTCGATAGGATCAATATATTCACAACCTCCATAATAACGTTTATTCGGATATCCTTCCGCATATTTATTAGTTAATTGTGATCCTTGTATTTTCATAACATAATCACTAGCATAATTTTCAGAAGCAATTAATGTAATATGATTTTCTTGTCTTATTTTTTCTTTTTCAATATAATTCCAAACATCTGGGTCATAATGAGAAATAGTTACATTTTTATTTATCATATTTTATTCACTTTATCATTATATAAAGATTTTTCAATTATTATTAATATTCTAAAATATTAATACTATTACTTCAGATAGAATAAAATATTGCACTTAACTCTTGAATAATACTGATTTTGAATATTTTTCTTTTACATTTATTTTTTAAATCAATTAGATATATTAAATTTTTCTGTATTTCTTCTAATTCTAAAAATAATATTATACGACATGAATATTTTTTAAGATTTCGAAATATTTTTAATAACTGAACAGGTTGAAATTCTAAAAGTATTTTTAATTTCGTCATAATATTTCTAATTTCTTCAGATAAAGATAGAGCTAATAATTTCACTGATGGATGAGAAAAAAATATACAAATATCTGCAATAATATTATTATCTTGACTAAACATAAACAATGTTTGCATTAATAATAATAAACGATCCATACCAATAGCTAAACCTATAGCTGGTGTTACAGTACCTCCTAATTGTTGAACTAAAGTATCATATCTTCCGCCAGCACAAATGGTATTTTGCGCACCTAAATGATTTGTTTTCCATTCAAAAACAGTATTATTATAATAATCTATACCTCTAATTAAATGATGATTAATAACATATTTAATTTTAAAATGATCCATTAATTTACAAAGATGATGAAAATTTAACATTGTTTTTGAATCAATATAATTAGATAAACGTGGTGCATTGATTAATAATTTTTGAATGTTTTTATTTTTACTATCTAAAATTCTAATTGGATTTTTATCCAATTGTAGCAAAGAAGTCTGATCTAAATATGATCTATGTTTATTAAAAAATTTCTGTAACACCATTTGATATTTAATTCTTGCTTGTATAGAACCAATTGAATTAATTTCTAATGTTAATAAATCAGAAATTCCTAATATATTCCAAAATCTAGTAATAAGTAAAATTAATTCTAATTCTATATTTGGTTCTGACAATCCAAATACTTCAATACCAAATTGATAAAACTGACGATAACGTCCCTTTTGAGGTCTTTCATATCGAAACATAGGACCATAATACCATAATCGAGGTGTTTGATGATATAAAAGATTATGTTGAATGACTGCTCTAACGCAACTAGATGTTGCTTCTGGTCTTAAAGTAAGACTATTATTATTTTTATCATAAAACGAGTACATTTCTTTTTGCATAATATCTGTAATATTACCAATAGTTTTTTGAAATAGTACAGTTTTTTCGAGAATAGGCAATCGAATTTCAAAGTAGTTATAACTTAATAATATTTTTTTTAACGCACATTCTACTGTATTCCATCCAATTAATTCTTTTGGAAGATAATCATGCATACCCCGAATAGATCGAGTATTATTATTCATATGATATTCCAATTTTTATATAAATATGATAATATAATTTAATATTTAACATTTTATTTTTATTTCACAATAATCCCAGTTAATTGGCCACAAGCTGCTCGAATATCCTGTCCTCTAGGTTTACGGATAGTTGTTAAAAATCCTTTATTAATCAAAAAATTCGAGAATTTTTCTATTTGTATAGATGTACTACATAAAAATTTCGAATTTTGAAAATTATTCCAAGGAATCAAATTAATTTTATTTGGAACATGTTGTAAAATTTTTATTAACTCTTGTGCATGAAATAAAGTATCATTAATTTGATGTAACATAACATATTCTATTGTTATACCTTTTTTATTAACTTTTGATTTTTTTAAAAATTTAGATACTGTTTTTAATAAAGATATAATATTATATTTTTTATTAATAGGCATAATTTGATTTCTGACTATATCATTAGGAGCATGTAATGAAAGAGCTAATTTAACATCAATCATATTAGGTAATTTCTGTAAGGCAGGTATAATTCCTGATGTAGAAATAGTAATTTTTTTTTTTGAAATATTAAAACCTAAATTATCTGACATAATTTTTAACGCTACAACAACATTATTTAAATTTAATAATGGTTCACCCATACCCATCATTACTATATTAGTAATTTTTGGATAATTTTTCATTTCATTAATTTTTTTTTTTGCCATCCAGACTTGTCCAATAATTTCCGAAACTAATAAATTCCGAATAAATTTTTGTTGACCAGTCGCACAAAAATGACAATTTAAAATACAACCCACTTGAGAAGAAATACATAATGTACCTCTTTTTTTTTCAGGAATATACACTGTTTCTATAATTTGATTATCAACATTTACTAACCATTTAATTGTACCATCTATAGAATTATATTGTTTTACAAATTTTGGAAATTTAATTATACTCATATTTTGTAATTTTTTTCTTAGTTTTATACTAATATTAGTCATTTTATTAAAATCATGACAAAAATTATGGTATATCCACATCATAACTTGATCAGAAGAAAATGTTTTTTCACCAATAGAACAAAAAAAATTTTTCATTTTACATCTATCAAAATTTAATAAATTTATTTTATTACACATATTTTTTCATATTATATGAAATATATAATACACTTTAACACTTTCATAAATAAAAATAATATAATTTATTAAATAAAAAGATAATTTTTTATTTTATTTAAAAAATATCGTAAGAAATGATTAATTACTTTTTTAGATTTAATATATTGAATATGAAAAATATTAAAATCGCTCATTTTGTTTAAAATTATATCATCACTAGTATTAATACTATCAATTAATTTTTTTCTTAAAGCATCAACACCAAACCAATAATCTCCATTTGATACTTTATGAATATCCAAACATGGTCTCATATTATAAATAAATTGCTTAAATAAATTATGCGTATCATTTAATTTATTTTGAAAATATTGACGATTATATGTCGTATTTTCACCGAACATAGTCAAAGTTCTTTTATAATTGCCTGCTGTATGTAATTCTATATCTATATTATTTTTTTTTAAAAATTTATAAAAATTTGGAATTAATGAAACAACACCTATCGAACCAATAATAGAAAAATAAGATGCTGATATATGATTTGCAACGCAAGCCATCATATATCCACCACTAGCAGCGATTTTATCAATTGAAACAGTTAATTTAATTTTTTTATCACGCAATCTTTGTAATTGTGATGCTGCTAATCCATATTCATGAATTGTACCTCCAGAACTTTCTAAACGTAATAACACTTCATCATGTTTTTTTGCTACAGAAATAATAGCAGAAATTTCTTCACGTAAAGAAAATACTTCACTAGCATGCATATCACCATAAAAATCGATAACATATAATGTAGGTTTTAACATGTTTTCATGAAAATTTTTATTCTTAAAACACTTTTGTTTTTTGGTTTTTATAAACCATTTTTTTTTATGATATTTATTCATTTTTGAAGAAACAATAATACCTTGCATATGATTGTAATGATCTATAATATTAGTAACTTTTAATATTCCTTTTATAGTATTATTTTTTTTTTTACACAAAATATTAATAAATAAAAATAATATAATAAAAAAAAATAAAAAAGTAATTATTTTCATTACAAATAAACTATATTGTATGATTATATCCATATTAGTATCCCAAAATTATTTTTAATAAAATAATTATAAAATTACAATAAGTTTTAATTATAATAAATTAATTTTAAATATCTTATAATATAATAATATTAAATATAAATTTGAATAAAAAAAATATGATAAAAAAAATATTTAAAAAATTATACACTTTACAGTCACTAAATGAATTAGAAAGTATTTATATATTTGATTCTATTATTAATAACAAACTAACTCCAATTGAAATAACAGTTATTTTAATTTTAATGCATGTAAAAAAAACATCTATTGTAGAAATTACAGGAGCTATTAAAACTTTTCAAAAATATTGTTTATATTTTCCTAAACCAAAATGTCAATTTGCTGATATAGTTGGTACAGGAGGAGATGGAAAGAATACTATTAATATATCGACATTAAGTGCATTAGTAGCATCATCTTGTGGACTAAAAATTATTAAACACTGTAACCAAGGTATATCCAGTACATTAGGTTCAGCAGATATATTAAAAAAAATGCATATCAATATTCAAAATCCACCTAAAACATCTAGAAAAATATTTGATCAAACAAATATATGTTTTCTTTTTGCTCCACAATATCATATAGGATTACATCATGTTAAATCTATACGAAAAAAATTAAAAATACGAACTATATTTAACATATTAGGACCAATGTTAAATCCCGCACAACCACCTTTATCAGTTATAGGTGTCTATTCAAAAAATTTATTATTACCAATTGCAAAAGTGGTGAATCAATTAAAAAACTATCAAAAGGTAATTATTATTCATAGCGATGGTATTGATGAAGTAACATTACATAGTCATACTGATATATATGAAATATATAATGGAAAAATTACTACATATAAATTATACCCTGAAGATTTTGGAATAAAACGAGTACCGAAAAAATTTTTTATTAATAATAGTTCTATAAAAAATTTTCAAATCTTCAAAAATATATGCCAAGGTCGTGCTAATAGTGAATATGAAAATTTAATAGCAGTGAACACAGCTATTATATTTAAATTATTTGGTTTTAATGATTTAAAACAAAATACACAAATAGCTTTAAAAAAAATTAGAAGTGGAGATATTCAAAAACATGTATGTAATATCTCAAAAATAAGGTAAAAATGAAAAACAACATACTGCAAGAAATCATATATCATAAAAAAATATGGTTAAACAATCAAGTAAAACAACAACCATTATATTTAATAAAAAATAAATTAAAACCATCATCAAGACAATTTTATCATCATATTCAATCTAATCATCCATGTTTTATATTAGAAATTAAACGATCATCGCCTTCTATAGGTATTATAAATAATAATTTTAATATTAACGAAATAGTTAAATGTTATAATAAACACGCTACAATAATTTCTGTATTAACAGATAAAAAATACTTTGGAGGCCAATTTGAATTTTTAAATATAGTACATAATTTGACTAAAAAACCAATTTTATGTAAAGATTTTTTTATTCATCCATACCAAATATATTTTTCTAGGTATCATAAAGCAGATGCTATATTATTAATGTTGTCTATATTAGACGATCACGAATATTATACATTGTCCAAAATTGCTCATAATATGAACATGGGTGTATTAACCGAAATAAATAATAAATCTGAATTAGAACGAGCAATTAAATTAAAAGCTAAAATTATTGGAATTAATAATAGAAATTTATATGATTTATCTATTAATATAAATCGAACACATTTTTTAACATCGTTGATACCTAAAAATCAAATTGTTATTAGTGAATCTGGTATTAATAACCATCATCAAATAAAAAAACTAAAAAATATAGTTCATGGTTTTTTAATTGGTTCATCTATTATGAAATATAAACATATTCATATAGCCGTTAATAAAATTTTATACGGTAATAACAAAATTTGTGGTTTAACAAGAAAAAAAGATGCTCGATTTGCACAAACTGTAGGTGCTGTATATGGTGGATTAATTTTTATTCCTAAATCTATTCGATGTATTAATTTAAATAGCGCGAAAAGAATTATCCATCATACCCAATTAAAATATGTAGGAATTTTTCAAAATGAAAAAATTAAAAATATTGTATATATTACCAAACTGTTATCCTTACATGCTATACAATTACATGGTCATGAAAATCAAGAATATATTATCAATTTAAAAAAAAAACTTTCAAAAAAAATAAAAATTTGGAAAGCAATAGATATTACCAATATTAAAAAAAACAAATTACAATATATTGATTATTATGTTTTTGATAATACTCAAGGTGGTAGTGGAAAATGTTTTGATTGGTCTATACTTAAACAATATAATTTAAAAGATGTTTTTTTATCCGGAGGATTATCTATTCACAATTGTTTGCATGCATCACAATTAGGTTGTTTTGGTTTAGATTTTAATTCAAAGATAGAAAAATTTCCAGGAATTAAAAGTAATATACAAATGAAATTATTATTCCAAAAATTGAAATCATAACGATTTTACATTAATAAAAATATTAATTAATATATATTTAATTGTTTAAAGGATTACTTTATTATGACACTATTAAATCCTTATTTTGGTATTTTTGGAGGAATGTATGTGCCTCAAATTTTAATACCAGCATTATATCAACTAGAAAAATATTTTGTAAAATCTAAATCAGATTTACAATTTCAATTAGAACTATCTAATTTACTGAAACATTATGCAGGCAGACCTACACCATTAACACTATGTAAAAATATTACTCAAGGAACAAGAGCAAAAATTTATCTTAAAAGAGAAGATTTATTACATGGTGGAGCACACAAAACAAATCAAGTATTAGGCCAAGCATTACTAGCAAAAAAAATGAATAAAAAACAAATTATTGCTGAAACAGGAGCAGGACAACATGGAGTTGCTACAGCATTTGCATGTGCATTATTAAAATTAAAATGTAAAATTTATATGGGTGCAAAAGATATAAAAAGACAATCTTCTAATGTATTACGTATGAAATTAATGGGTGCATCTATTATACCAGTCAATAAAGGTTCTGCTACTTTAAAAGATGCTTGTAACGAAGCATTACGAGATTGGTCGGAAAATTATGAAAATAGTTATTATATGATAGGTACCGTAGCTGGACCACATCCTTATCCAACTATGGTTCGAGATTTTCAGAAAATTATTGGAATAGAAACTAAAAAACAAATTCATCAACTAGAATCACGATTACCTGATATGATTTTAGCGTGTGTTGGAGGCGGATCAAATGCTATTGGTATTTTTTATGATTTTATAAAAGATAAAAATGTGCAATTAATTGGTATTGAACCTGGAGGACATGGTATTCACACTGAAAACCATGGATCTCCATTACAATATGGAAAAAAAGGAATCTATTTTGGTATGAAATCTTATATTATACAAAATCAAGATGGTCAAATTAAAAAATCATGGTCTGTTTCGTCTGGATTAGATTTTCCTTCTGTAGGTCCAGAACATGCATGGTTACATGACATTGGTCGTGTTCAATATTATTCAATTACTGATCAAGAAGCAATACATGCTTTTAAATATTTGTGTAAATATGAAGGAATTATTCCTGCTTTAGAATCTTCACATGCAATAGCATATGCATTAAAAATTATTAAACAATATCCAAATGATAACAAAATTATAATAATTAATTTATCTGGTCGAGGTGATAAAGATATATTAACGGTAAAAGAATCATTTAAATAAAAACCATAAGGTATTCATATGAATCGATATGAAAATATTTTTAAAAAATTAAAACTTATAAAAGAAAGATGTTTTATCCCTTTTATTACTATTGGATACCCTTCAGAAAAAATATTTTTAAAAATTATTGATACATGTGTTCAATCAGGTGCAGACGCATTAGAATTAGGTATCCCATTTTCAGAACCATTATCAGATGGTCCAATTATACAACAATCTAACCTACATGCATTATGTTCAGGAATAACTATCTTAAAATGTTTTAACATAATAAAACAAATAAGAATAAAATATTTTTCCTTACCTATTGGAATACTAATTTATACCAATATGATATTAAATCAAAAAATAAACTATTTTTATCAATTATGTCAAAAATATGATATTGATTCAGTATTAATTCCTGATCTGCCTATAGAAGAATATACAGAATTTTATAAATATGCTAAAAAAAATAATATATTTTCTATTTTAATTTGTCCTCCTAATGCTAATGATAGTTTATTATACAATATTGCTAATAAAGGACAAGGATATATTTATTTAGTATCTCGACCAGGTGTTACTGGTTTAATAAATAAAAAAAATTATATAAATAAAAATATAATTAAAAAACTAAAATTATATCATTCCGTTCCAATTATACAAGGTTTCGGAATTTATACAGTAGAACAAATTATAACGTCTTTATCGCTAGGAGTACATGGTGTTATTTGTGGCTCTGTAATTATTCAATTAATTAAAAAATATTATAATCAAGAACATATTTTAATTCCAAAAATTAAAAATATTATAAAAAAATTTAAAAATATAACAAAAAAAAAATAATATTTTAACAATTATAATAATTGTATTATTTCATTTATATTTAATAAATCATTATATGATTTACAAATTATAATATATCAAATATGAAATTTCTATTTAAAAATACTATATTACTAAAAATAATAACTTTTTTTATTAAATACATATCTTATTCAATATTAACTTTTAAAAAAATATTTTTTATCATATTAAAAATTTTAATGTATGTATTTATTATTAAAATATTTATGCATCTTGATTTTTTTTTACTAATGATCATTATCATAATATCACTATTTTTATTTTTATTAATGATTAAAAAAAAAATTATAATTAATCAATTATCAAATAAAAATATTTTTCTATTAAAACATTTCTTAATTTTATTATTAATAACTTATTTTTTTTTAAAAATTTTTATGTTATTTTTAAATTCAATTTTATTTTTTATATTAATTAATTGTTTTTTTTATATTTATATCTTTTGCATGAATATAATAATAAGACTATTATTTTTATAAACTATATAATATTATATTAATATATACAATATAATATAAAATACTAAATATTTCATATATAACAAAAATTATATATAATTCTGTTATATTAAAAAAATATATTATATTTAATAAATATAATATATCAATATTTTAATCAATAATCGGTATAAAAATATATAAAATTTCATGACAAATATTGAAAATAATATTACATAATTATATAATTATATTTTAAATAGTATTCAAAATACTTAATAACTTTCAATTACATAATAGATGAATAATAATGAAAAAATTTAATAAAATAATTCAAATTTGTTATAATATTGATAAAAAATATCATAAAAATTGTCCAACAATTATACATAAAGACAATAATATACACTTACATTATAATAATAAAATATTAACAATTTTAGTAACTATAGAAAGTTAATATTTTAAAAATAATAAATAACAATCTTTTACTAAAAATATAGTTAATTTTAAAATATAACTCATATACAAAACATAAATTTACATATATAAAATATGTTTTGTAGTAATTTATAAATAATGATTATTCATGTATTAAATGTCCCATCTTATTTATTTTAGTATTTAAATAATTATTATTTTTAGAATTTCTTCCTACATGTAAGTCAACACGTTCTATAATATTAATACCTGCATCTTCTAATATTTTTATTTTAGAAGGATTGTTAGTTAATAAACGAATATTTCTGACATTCATCAATTTTAATATATCTGAACAAATTGTAAAATCTCTTTCATCAGTAGAAAATCCTAATTTATGATTAGCTTCTACAGTATCTAAGCCTTGGTCTTGTAAATTATAAGCTCGAATTTTATTTAATAAACCAATATTACGACCTTCTTGTCTATGATAGATTAATATACCACATCCTTCTCGTGCGATAATCATTAAAGATTTTTTTAATTGTGCACCACAATCACATCTTAAACTAAATAAAGCATCTCCAGTTAAACATTCTGAATGTATACGAACTAATATAGAATTATGAATATCAACATTTCCATACATTAAAACAATATGATTTTTATGTTTTAATTTTTCTTCAAAACCTACTATGATAAATTCCCCCCAAGGGGTTGGTAATATAGCTTCTTGAATACGTTTAATTTGCATTTTTACTCTATAAATAAAATATTTTCAAATTTAAAGTTATCATATAATATAAAATGAACTTTTTATATTTATTTTATATAAATATATAATTTTACAATATTAATTGTATGAAACATTTTATTTTATATCATTAAAAAAGGTATTAAGTGTCTTAATAGCATTCTGAGATTGTGTTATACATCTTCCTAAAATAATATAATCACTATTGATGTTTTTTATCTCTTTTAAAGTAACAACAAGTTTTTGATCATGATGAACATAATTAAATAATCTAATTCCTGGTACAACAGTTTTAAAATTATTTCCAAAAACGTTCTTAATATTATTTACTTCTATACCAGGACAGATAACTCCATCTAAATTAGATTTTTTTGCCATTTTAGCTAAATTTAAAACATAATTAGTTAGTGATAATGAAACTCCAATTTTTTTAAGATTGTATTCAGAAAAACTAGTTAAAACAGTAACAGCCATTAATAAAGGAGGATTTGGATACTTAAAATCACTTAAAACCTGTCTAGCTTTTTTCAACATGTTTAAACCGCCACATGCATGGATACTAATCATCCAAACGCCTAAATCTGCAGCTGCACGAACTGATTGAGCAACAGTATTTGGAATATCATGAAATTTCAAATCAAGAAATATATCAAATCCTAATTTATGAATTTCATGTATTAACTTAATTCCAAATTTTATAAACATAATACTTCCAATTTTTAATTTATAAAACTTCGGATTAAGACATTTTAGTAATTCCATAGCATGTTTTTGATCAAAATAATCTAAAGCAATAATAATTTTTGGATGATTTTTTAATGATATAACATCAGACATAATATATACCTTAAAATATTTTATTAAATGAAATATATAAATATTTAATACTAATATATATTATAAATAATTTATTTTATTTGTAAATTTGCATGATATGAAGATCGTACCAGTGGACCACAAAAAGCATGCTTAAAACCCATAGATAAAGCTTCATTTTTGAAATATTGAAATTGTTCTGGATGTACATATTGTTGCACTGGTACATGATGTATACTAGGTTGTAAATATTGTCCTAATGTTAACATATCAACACCATTAGATCTTAAATCACGGAAAACTTGTATTATTTCTCGTTTTGTTTCACCTAATCCTAACATTAAACCAGATTTAGTTAAAACATTTGGATTTAATTGCTTAAAATAATTTAATAATTTTAATGACTTACTATAATTTGCTCCAGGTCTAATATTTTTATATAATCTAGGTACATTTTCTATATTATGATTAAAAACATCTGGAGGATTCTTCGATATAATGTGTACAGAATATTTTAACGAATTCCGAAAATCAGGAACTAAAATTTCAATTTTAATATATTTTTTCACTCGTAATAATTTAATGCAATGATAAAACTGAATAGCACCTCCATCTTTTAAATCATCTCTTGCAACCGAAGTAATAACAACATAATTAATATTCATATGAAATACTGTTTTTGATAGATTTATAGGTTCTTGATGATCAATAAAATTTGGTCTACCATGTGAAATAGCACAAAATGGACATTTACGAGTACATATATTTCCTAAAATCATAAAAGTTGCAGTTTTATTATTAAAACATTCATGAATATTTGGACATAATGCTTCTTCACATACTGAATGTAAAAATTTATTTTTCAATTTTTTTTTCAAATAATGAAAATTATTTAATCTTATAGGTAATTTTATTTTAATCCAATTCGGTTTAGGCAAGATGTTTTTTTTTGTATATGTTCTAACATCTTGTTTAATAGAACAAATAGAAATAGTTTTATTATCTTGATTTTTCATACTATATTCCATATGATATTTATATATCAAATTAATATAATATATAATTATATATTTATAAATTTTTAAGAATATAAAAAATTTTTTAAATTAAAAAAAAATAAACATTTTTGTACTAAAATATCTCTAACATTATAAAATAATATATCTTTTTTTATATTAGACATTTGTGTCATTATAATATTATTACCACAAGGTTGAATGTATTTAAAAGGATTTAAATTCATATTCACATTTAATGCTAATCCATGAAAACAATAATTATTCTTTATTTTCAGTCCTAAAGAACAAATTTTCTGATTATTGACATATATTCCAGGATATTTATCATTATTTACACCTAAAATAGAAAAATCATACAATGTACTCAAAATAATATTTTCCATAATACATAACAATTTTTTAACAGTTATTTTTAATCTTATGAGATTTAATAAAAAATATATTATTTGTTGACCAGGTCCATGATAGGTAATTTTTCCGCCTCGATTACTTTTCATTAGTGGAATCATATTAATATTTTTTATTTGTATATTACTTTCTACATATCCTTGTGTAAATATCGGATAATGTTCAACAAACCAAATTTCATCTAAAGAAAATTGATTACGGATATTTGTAAAATGATTCATTTTAATATAAATATCATTCCAATCTACTAATCCTAAACAACGTATAATTACTGGTACAACTTTCATAAAGACCTTATTCAACAAAAAGTTAAATTAAATTTTTATATATTATAAAACTTTAAAATATTATTTAAAATATTTATATTTTACGGTAATTGTAAAAAAATCAATTTTATACCTGTAATAATAAATTCAATTCCTAAAGACATTAAAACTAATCCCATAATCCTAGTTAATATATTAATACCAGTGGAACCCATAATTTTGATAAAAAAATGTGAACTTTGAAATAATATCCAACATAATAATGAAAATAAACATATTGTTATACTACATCCCACAATATTATGAAAATGATGATGATGTATACCCCATATGATAGTTGAACTAATCGCTCCAGGACCTGCAATTAAAGGTATAGATAATGGAATAATACTAACATTTTTGGTTTGATATAACATTTTTTTTTTTTCAAAATCACTAATTAAAGTTCCTTTTACCATATAAAAAGCAATACCAATAATTAATAAACCTCCAGCAATACGAAATGATTCTATAGAGATACTGAAGAAACTTAAAATTATATTTCCCATCCATAATGCAGTAATAAGAATAATACAAGCAGAAAAATTAGATATTATATTAATTTTATTTCTTGATTGAACAGTTTGTAGTCCTGTTATACTAATAAAAATGGGAATCATTCCAATAGGATTAATAAGAGTAAACAATTCTAAAAAAAAGTTTATGTAAATATCATAATTACAAATTAAATATTTCATATTGTCTATAACATATCATTAATATTAAAATTATATTTTATATTATAATTATTAATAATAACTACAATATGTTAGAATAATAAAATAAATACAATGATAAAATAAATTAATAAATATTGATTAATAATTTAGTAATTATCTATACATTTTCAATAACAATACAAAAATTTTATTATATTTTGTATAGTATTTAAAATATATAATATTAAAGACCTAAAACTATCATATTTATATTATATTATTTTATTATATATTTTTTTTGTTATTCTAATAGCATTACCAATGTACGTTTGAGTAGTAAGTGTTTTTAATCTAATTTTTTCTCGTTTCGGTATTTTTAAAGTATCTATATATTGATGTATTAACATAGAATTAATATTTTTACCTTTTGATAATAATTTTAATGTTTCATATGAATTATGAATACCATACTTTTTCATAATAATTTGAATAGGTTCAGATAACAATTCCCATTTATAATGTAAATCTTTTTGTATAACATGATAATTCACAGTTATTTTATTTAAACCTAATAATAAAGATTTATACGATATTATAGCATAACTCATCGCACTACCAAAATTACGTAATACAGTAGAATCCGTTAAATCTCGTTGCCATCGAGAAATAGGCAATTTAGAAATCATATAATTCATCATCGTGTTGGATAATCCAAGATTACCTTCAGATTTTTCGAAATCAATAGGATTAATCTTATGAGGCATAGTAGAAGAACCAGATTCTCCAATATTATTTTTTTGTTTAAAATATTTTAAAGAAATATATTTCCATATATCTTGATTAAAATTAATTAAAATGATATTAAATCTTACAATACAACTTAATATTTCTGATATATAATCATGTGGTTCAATTTGTGTAGTACAATAATTCCAATCAATATTGAAAGAATTTACAAATTCTTTACTAATATAATACCAATTTAAAATAGGATATGATATTAAATGTGCATTACAATTTCCTATTGCACCATTAATTTTACCTAATATTTTTATTTTTTTTAATTGTAATAATTGACGATATAATCTATAATAAAAATTACTTATTTCTTTTCCTAAAGTAGTAGAAATAGCAGGTTGACCATGTGTTCGTGCCATCATACTAATATTTTTATAATTAATAGCCATATTTTGCATAGTAAATATAATTTTTTCCCAATAAGGAATAAGTAATTTAGTACGCATAGTATTTATCATATTTGCATAAGCTAAATTATTGACATCTTCAGAAGTACAAGAAAAATGAATAAATGATAAAATAGACGTATGAAATACTTTATAAAGTATTTTATTTTTTAAAAAATATTCCAATGCTTTAATATCATGACGAGTAATTTTTTCAAGTATTTTAATTTGATTTACATCATTATAATCAAAATTTTTTATTATCTTATTCAAAATTTTATGATCTGAATAATTAAACATATTTATTTCTACTATCTCAGGAATAGAAAATAACTTTTGTAACCAACGTATTTCAATAATTATTCTAAATTTCAAAAATGCATATTCACTAAATATATTTTTTAATTCTAAAATTTCTTTACCATATCTTCCATCAATTGGAGAAATAGCATATAAGTTAAAATAATTCATTTTTTAATTTTATATTCCAATATTATGAAATGATGTAATACAATATATTTAAGTTATTATATTAATTTTTTATTAAAGGAAACGATTGCTTAATAATACCTCCTCCAATACAAATATCTGACATATAAAAAACAATCGATTGACCAGGAGTAACAGAAGAAACAGGAGCATTGAAAAAAACTTGTACTGTATTTAAATTTACACATTGTACATTACATGATATATTATGTTGACAATATCTTATTTTTGTTGTACAAAAAAAAAATATTGGTATATTTATATTATTAATCCAATTTATTTTATATGCTAGTAATCCTACAGACATTAATTTATAATGTTTTAATCCTTGTACAACAATTAAAGCATTTTTTTGTAAATCTTTATCAATAACATACCATGGTATTGTTTTTTTTCCATATTGTCCTCCAATGTTTATTCCTTTTCTTTGTCCAATAGTATAATTCATTAAACCTGTATGACGACCAAGAATATATCCATGTTCAGTAACAATATTACCTGGGTTATATTTTATAAATCGACTTAAAAATTTTGATATTTTTAATGGCCCAATAAAACAAATACCTGTAGAATCAGGTTTATCTGAAACAGATAAATTTAATTTTTTAGATATATTACGAACTTGATTTTTTTTTAATTTTCCTACTGGAAAAAGTATTTTATTTAATTTTTTATTAGTTAACGTATATAAAAAATAAGTTTGGTCTTTATTATAATCATTACTTTTAACTAACATAGGTATTCGATTAAAAAATCGAATTTGCGCATAATGTCCAGTAGCAATATAATCAGCATGTAATATTTTTATTGCAAAATTAAAAAATAAATTAAATTTAATTTCTTTATTACATAAAATATCTGGATTGGGTGTATTACCTTTTTTATGTTCATTTAAAAAATCACTAAATACAAGATTCCAATATTCTTCAGAAAAATTTATTTCATGTAAATAAATTCCTATAGTTTTGCAAACTTTTCTAACATCATATAAATCTCGGAAAGAAGTACAATATCCATTTTTATCATCTTCTTCCCAATTTTTCATAAATACACCTTCTACATTATATCCATATTTCAGTAAAAGAACAGCTGATACTGAAGAATCTACTCCCCCTGACATAGCTACAATTACTTTTTTATTATTTAAATTTTTCATAAATATCACATCATTTACATTAAAATATAAAATATTAAAAATATTTACTTATTTAGAAAAAAAATATTCGATATAATTAATAATATTATATAAAATTTTTAATTGAATTATAATTATAAAATTAATATTACAACAATTATAAAAATCTTTAATTAATATAAAAAGTTTTTTAAATCAAATATAAAATGAATTATATGAAAAATATACGAAATTTTTCAATTATTGCACACATTGATCATGGAAAATCAACACTTGCTGATCGTTTTATTCAAATATGTCAAGGATTAACAGAACGTGAAATGTCTAATCAAGTTTTAGACTCTATGGAATTAGAAAAAGAACGAGGAATCACAATTAAAGCACAAAATGTCACAATCAAATATATAAATAAAAATAAAAAAATATTCTATTTAAATTTTATTGATACCCCAGGACATGTAGATTTTGCATATGAAGTATCACGTTCTCTAAGTGCTTGTGAAGGAGCATTACTAGTAATTGATTCATGCCAAGGCATTGAAGCACAAACTATAGCAACATGTAATATGGCTTTAAAAATGAATTTAACTATTATTCCCGTATTAAACAAAATTGATTTACCAACAGCTAACACTCAACGTGTTATACAAGAAATTAAAGAATTAATAGGAATTTCTACAAAACATATTGTAAAATGTTCAGCAAAAACTGGAACAGGTATCACAGAACTATTAGATACAATAGTAACAAAAATACCCCCTCCATCAGGTTGTATCAATTCTACATTACAAGCTTTAATTATCGATTCTTGGTTTGATAATTATTTAGGTGTAGTATCTCTGGTACGCATTAAAAACGGAAAATTAATTCAAGGATTAAAAATCCAAGTGTTTAGTACTAAAAAAAATTATTATGTTAACAAAATTGGCATATTTACTCCAAAATCAAAAAATAAAAATTATTTACATTCTGGAGAAGTGGGATGGATTTCATGTGGTATAAAAAACATTAAATCTTTTCCTGTAGGTGATACCATCACATCTTCTAAACACCCAATTAAAACATCAATATGTGGATTTAAGAAAATTAAACCTAAAATATATGCAGGATTATTTCCTAGAAAAACTGAAAACTATAAATTATTTCGAATAGCATTAGAGAAATTAAGCTTAAATGATGCTTCTTTATTTTATCAACCGGAATTTTCTCATTCTTTAGGATTTGGTTTTAAATGTGGATTTTTAGGTTTATTACATATGGAAATTATTCAAGCTAGATTAGAAAGAGAATATAAATTAGATGTTATATCTACTATTCCTAGTGTTATATATGAAATACAAACATTAGATAATAATATTGTTTATATTTATCATCCATCAGACTTATCAAAATATAAAAAAATTAAAGAAATTCGTGAACCAATTGCACGTTGTAATATTTTAACACCTATTAAATATATTGGAAATATTTTAAATTTATGTTCTAATAAAAGAGGTAAACAACATAATATAATATATCATTCGAATCAAGTAACATTACAATATGATATTCCTATGTCAGAAATTGTTGTTAATTTTTTTGATCAATTAAAATCCTCTTCTCAAGGATATGCATCATTAGAATACGATTTTAAATATTTTCAAAAAACAGATATAGTATGTTTAGATATATTAATCAATACTAAAAAAATTGATGCATTATCTTTAATTATACATCGAGAAAATTCAAAATCTCAAGCTCATAAAATAGTAAATAAAATCAAAACTATTATTCCAAAACATCAATTTAATATTGTTATTCAAGCTATGATTAATAATAATATTATTGCTCGTGCAACTATTAAACAATTAAGAAAAAATGTATTATCTAAATGTTATGGAGGAGATATTAGCAGAAAAAGAAAATTATTAGAAAAACAAAAAAAAGGAAAAAAGAAAATGAAACAAATAGGTAATGTAAAAATACCAAAAGAAACTTTTTTTTCTATTTTTTCCATAAAATAAATTGAATAAAATTCTTTACTATATCTAAAATAATTTAAAATATTTATATTTATTAAAATACATTATATGTTTTAAAATATAAATACAATATTTATATTCAATATCTATGATATTGCTTTGAAATATAAATTTTTATTATGTAGATTTATATTTTTATTAATCAAATATATGATAATTAATTAATACAAATATATTTTATTATAAAAATTTTTATTATTTTATCAAAATAATATTTATTATATCATGATAATATCATATTTTAATAAAAATAAAAGTTGATTTTAGATTTATTAAACAGTAATAATAACTATAAAATTTTAAATATTTATTAAAATAATAATATATTGTATTTCATTCTATAAAAATAAAATTATAATTATTACTAACTTATACAGAATATATTTAATATTTTAAAAAAAGAAACTCAATAACTATATTATATAAATATAATATATTATTATTAAATAATAATTTATTTATCTTATTAGGATAAATCAATTATCTATATATCGTTAAATATAAAATAAATATTTAAAAATTATTATAAATAATAATTTTAAATTTTATTAACTCATCTAATACATAATAAAATATTATATTTATATAAATTTTTTATAATTAAATATATATAAGACGGTAAAATAAATAAACATATAAATATTTAAATATCAAGTATACTTCATGCAAAAATTGCAAAAAACTTTAAAATATACTTTTAAAAAAAAAAAATTATTATATCAAGCACTCACACATCGTAGCGCAAATAATCAAAATAATGAAAGGTTAGAATTTCTTGGAGATTCAATTTTAAGTTTTGTCATTTCAAACATTTTATATCAAAATTTTCCTCATTTCAATGAAGGTAATATGAGTCGTATAAGATCGATTTTAGTACAAGGTAATACATTATCTAAAATTGCGTATGAATTTCGTTTAGGATCTTATATAAAGTTAGGACAAGGTGAATTAAAAAATGGAGATTTTCATAGAGAATCAATTTTAGCAAATACCATAGAAGCAATTATTGGTAGTATATTTTTAGATAGTGATATTCACACAGTAGAAAAACTTATATTACAATGGTATCATAAAAGACTTCAAAAAATAAATGTTAAATATTATATAAAAAAAGATCCTAAAACACGTCTTCAAGAATATTTACAATCTCAACATGTATCATTGCCATTATATATAATAATACAAATTTACGGAGAAGATCATAACCAATTATTCACAATATGTTGTCAAATTAATAAAAAAAAAATAATTGGTGTAGGATCTAGCCGAAGAAAAGCTGAACAAGATGCTGCATATCAAGCATTAATACAATTAGGTATCGAATGAAAAAATTATCTACTACTCATTGTGGTTATATAGGTATTTTCGGAAGAAAAAACGCAGGTAAATCTACTCTTTTAAATAAAATTGTTGGTGAAAAAATATCCATTACATCTCGTATACCTGGAACAACTATCAATAATATTATCGGAATAAAAACAATAAACAATTATCAAACTATTTATATTGATACACCAGGTATAACTACAAAAAAAAATGTTTTTTTTTTATATAACAAAAATAACTTTTTAATAAAAAAAAAAAAATTAAGATTAATTATTTTTGTTATTCATAAAACACAATGGTCTGAAATTGAAGACATTATTTTAAAAAAAATAAAAAAATTTTTGATACCAATTATATTAGTTATTAACAAAATTGATCTTATTGATAATAAAAAAAAATTATTACCATTTATTAATATAATAAAAGAAAAATATAATTTTTTATCAATTATTCCCATTTCTGCTAAAACTCAAAAAAATATAAGTTTATTATTAAAATATATAAAACACAATATTCCTAAAGCTAATCACGATTTTCCACATACATACACAACAAACTCTTCTCTTGTATTTAGAATATCTGAAATTATACGAGAAAAATTTATACGATTTTTAGGTCAAGAACTACCATATAATATTAAAGTAAAAATTGATACATACAATATAAATTATATAAAAAAAACATGTTTTATTTATGCATTGATATTAGTGAATAATAATAGACATAAAAAAATTATTATCGGACAAAAAGGAGAAAAAATTAAACTTTGTAGTATATTAGCACGAAAAAACATAGAAAAAATAATACAAAAAAAGATTTATTTAAAAATATGGGTTCAAAAAACTATGTAATATTATATAATAATTTAAGTTATATAAAATAACATATTTATTATATGCAATTTATTTATATATTAAAATAAGTAATTAATTGATATAAATAAAAATATTTATTAAATTAAAATTTATAATTTACAAATATGATAAATGTTTTATTTATTTTTTTTTCTTTTATTACGAAAAAAATTTTTTATTAAATTTGTACAAACAAATAAATATTCTTCAAGTTCTTCTACTTTAATTTTATTTTTATTTTTTATTTCTTTTAAAATATCTATTTGTTTATATTCTTTATATTTTTTAGAAATATGTTTAGTTCCTAATACTAAACGACTAATTCGACTATTCAGAATAGCTCCTAAACACATAGTACAAGGTTCTAAAGTAACATATAATGTAGTATACAACAATCGATAATTTTTTAATACTTTACCTGCTTGTCGAATCGCTATTATTTCAGCATGGGCTGTAGGATCATGTTGAGAAATAGAACAATTGAATCCTGTTCCAATAATATAATTATTAAACGTTAATACTGCTCCTACTGGAATTTCCCCTAAAGAATATGCATGATTTGCTAAAATAAAAGCATATTGCATATACATTCTATCTTGCGTTAATAAAGTACGATTATTCACAATATCTAAATCTCTATATATATAAAATATTGTAAAATTTTATTCTTTAAAAATATCTAACAATTTTTTGTTTTTGTATCATCCATTCTTTTTTTTTTTTATTTTCTCGTTTATCGAGATTAGTTTTACCTTTAGCAATTCCTATTTTTAATTTACACCAAGATTTTTTCCAATATAAAGCAAGAGCGATTAAACTATATCTCAATTGTTTATATTTTCCATATAAATAATAAATTTCTTTTCGATGTAACAACAATTTTATATTTCTATTAGATTTATTATTTATTATATAATTTGTATTTTGTATAATAGGTTGAATATAAATTCCAATTAGAAAAACTTCATTACCATTAAATATTATATACCCGTTTTTTATATTCACCTTACTGTTTCTTAATGATTTTACTTCCCAACCTTGTAATATTAAACCACTTTCTATAGTTTCTTCGATCAAAAAATTATAATATGCTTTTTTATTAATTGCAATATTACTACTAGAATAACGTTTTATATTAATCATAATAAATTATAAAATTATTATTTTATAAAATATATTTATATTATATTAATAATTATGATGGTTGTGATACAACAACCATAGCTGGTCTTAAAAGACGATCATGTAATTTATAACCTTTTTGCATAATCATAATAACATAATTAGGTTGTATGTCACAAGATGAAGATATTGAAATTGCTTGATGTATATTAGGATCAAAAGGTATATTAATTTCATTAATAATATTAATATTATATATTTTAAATAAATCTAAAAATGATTTTAAAATTTTTTTTAACTGATAAGATATAAAAGAAAAAAATTTTTTTTCTTTTATAGATAATTCTATTGTTTTTTCTAAATTATCAATATCAGATAAAATAGAAATTATATACTTTGATAAACAATATTTATAGGCATTTTTAATATCTTCTTGAGAACGTTTTAAAGCAATTTGAATTTTTTTTTTAGATAAAATTTTTAAATCAACTAATTTTTTTTCTTGTTTATAAATTAAACTTTTAATATTATCAATTTCTTTTGTGATCATAAGCAATCCTAATATAAATAATATATAAAATATTTAATAATCCGTTAACAAATACAATCAAAATATATATAAATATTATATAATTAATTTGATTGAAAAAAAAGTTTATATAAAATGTAAAATATCATATGGTTGTTCAATCCAAACATATTGAAAAACATGAATAACATATTGATGCACGAATTTTTCTCCTTGAGGTTTAGCAAATATTGTTACAAAATATGATTTTGGATACATTGAACGAATAATTTGAGCTGTTCGTCCTGTATCCACTAAATCATCTACAATTAAAGTATATTTAGAATCTATAGGTGATGTTTTCATAACTAAAACTTTTTTATTATAATGTTGACCATTGTAACTATCAATACAAATAGTATCTACAAGACGAATATTTAATTCCTGTGCCAATAAAGCTGCTGGTATTAATCCTCCTCTACTAACTGCAACAATGCTTCTCCATTTTCTAATTGAAGAAAGTTTATACGCCAATTGTTTTACGTACATCTGAAGCGCATACCAAGTTACGCTATATTTTGTATACATAAATTATTCATAATTAATATTAAACAATAAATATATTATATTACATTTATTAAAAATGTAAATAAAAATAATCATTTAAATACACAATTTATATAAATATATTTCTCGGTGCGGACGGGACTTGAACCCGCGACCCCCGGCGTGACAGGCCAGTATTCTCACCAACTGAACTACCGCACCTTATATAAAAAATAATATAACATTTTCTATTTAATAAAAATACTATACCATGGAAATTAATAAAAATAATAATCTATTGAATCCATAAACAAGGATGTATAGTATTCATTTTTTGCAAGTAACGATTATGTCTATTTTGTTCACTATTAGTTAATTTATATACAAATAATGATTTTTTTCGTTGACTTTCATGTATATGACCAGAATGTATTTTATAAATATTTTTATTATTTATTGAGACAAAATCAATTTCTTTTTGCATACTGGTCATTCGTAAATATACTTTGGATAATATTTTAGCATCTTGAATTGCACTATGTAATTTACGATTAATACAAATTTTATAACGTTTACATAATGCATCTAAACTATTTTTTTTGCCAGGAAAAATAGATCTAGCTATTTTTAAAGTATCAATAATATTGCATATATCAGAAATTTTTTTTATTTTTAAATTTAACTTATTTAATTCATAATTTAAAAAACCTACATCAAAATTTGCATTGTGTATAATAATTTCAGAATTATTAATATATTTTATAAAATCTTTATATATATCACCAAATGTAGGTTTATCTAATAAAAAATCATTAGATATACCATGAATCTTAAATGCATCAGGTTGTATTGATCTATTTGGATTAATATATACATGAAAATTATTATTTGTAAACTTACGATTAATCAACTCTACTGCTCCAATTTCAATAATTCTATGACCTAAATATATTTTTCCTTGATTATTAAGACCAGTAGTTTCAGTATCTAGTACTATTTGTCTATCATAATTTACAATCATATTTTAATAAATATTTTAAAATTTTTGGAGCTAAGCGGGATTGAACCGCTGACCTCCTGCGTGCAAGGCAGGCGCTCTCCCGGCTGAGCTATAGCCCCATTGGTTAATATACATTCATAGGCCTGAGTGGACTTGAACCACCGACCTCACCCTTATCAGGGGTGCGCTCTAACCAACTGAGCTACAAGCCTCCGAAAAATCTTACTAGATAATTCATGTGAACACAAAAAATTAAATCGTATTTATTATAAGGAGGTGATCCAACCGCAGGTTCCCCTACAGTTACCTTGTTACGACTTCACCCCAGTTATGAACCACAAAGTGGTAAGCGTCCTCCTTTACAGGTTAAACTACTTACTTCTTTTGCAACTCACTCCCATGGTGTGACGGGCGGTGTGTACAAGGCCCGGGAACGTATTCACCGTGACGTTCTGATTCACGATTACTAGCGATTCCGACTTCGTGGAGTCGAGTTGCAGACTCCAGTCCGGACTACGATACACTTTTTGAGTTTTGCTCATCTTTGCAGAATTGCTTCTCTTTGTATGTACCATTGTAGCACGTGTGTAGCCCTGGTCGTAAGGGCCATGATGACTTGACGTCATCCCCACCTTCCTCCGGTTTATAACCGGCAGTCTCCTCTAAGTTCCCGGCCGAACCGTTGGCAACAGAGAATAGGGGTTGCGCTCGTTGCGGGACTTAACCCAACATTTCACAACACGAGCTGACGACAGCCATGCAGCACCTGTCTCATAGCTCCCGAAGGCACTTTCTTATTTCTAAAAAATTCTATGGATGTCAAGACCAGGTAAGGTTCTTCGCGTTGCATCGAATTAAACCACATGCTCCACCGCTTGTGCGGGCCCCCGTCAATTCATTTGAGTTTTAGCCTTGCGACCGTACTTCCCAGGCGGTCGACTTAATGCGTTAGCTTCGGAAGCCATTTCTCAAGGAAACAACCTCCAAGTCGACATCGTTTACGGCATGGACTACCAGGGTATCTAATCCTGTTTGCTACCCACGCTTTCGCACCTCAGCGTCAGTATTCGTCTAGGAGGTCGCTTTCGCCACGGGTATTCCTCCAGATATCTACGCATTTCACCGCTACACCTGGAATTCTACCTCCCTCTACGATACTCTAGCTTATCAGTTTTAAATGCAGTTCCTAAGTTGAGCTCAGGGATTTCACATCTAACTTAATATGCCGCCTACGAGCTCTTTACGCCCAGTAATTCTGATTAACGCTAGCACCCTCCGTATTACCGCGGCTGCTGGCACGGAGTTAGCCGGTGCTTCTTTACTGAGTAACGTCACAGAAAATAATTATTAGTTATTTTCTTTTCTTCCTCAGCGAAAGTACTTTACAACCCGAAGGCCTTCTTCATACACGCGGCATAGCTGCATCAGGCTTTCGCCCATTGTGCAAGATTCCCCACTGCTGCCTCCCGTAGGAGTCTGGACCGTGTCTCAGTTCCAGTGTGGCTGGTTATCCTCTCAGACCAGCTAGAGATCATTGCCTTGGTAAGCCATTACCTTACCAACAAGCTAATCTCATCTGGGTTCATCTAAAAGTACAAGGCTTTATAAAAAAGTCCCCTGCTTTGGTTTTACAACATTATGCGGTATTAGCTATCGTTTCCAATAGTTATCCCCCTCTTTTAGGCAGATCCCCAGATATTACTCACCCGTTCGCCGCTCGCCGACAAGAAAAAAATCTTTCTTTCGATGCCGCTCGACTTGCATGTGTTAGGCTTGCCGCCAGCGTTCAATCTGAGCCATGATCAAACTCTTCAATTAATAACTATTACTTAATAAAAAATAATAGTTTAAAATTTTGAAATTTATTTTTTATTTAAAAAAATATTTCGAAATTAATTTTTCGTGCCCACACGAAATATCTAATTACATTTTCAAAGAGCGTATTTAACTAACTCTTTCTATAATACAGTTTTTTATTAATATGTCAACCTTTTTTTTTGAAATTTTAAAAATTAAATAACGTTTAACAATTCAGAATATAAATAATTATACAACAAATGAACCCAAATACAATTTACTATATAAATTATATAAGTATATTAATATTATTCCAAAACATTACAATATCCTAAAATATACATAATTCATTTAAATAAATAAAGTACTTATAATCTTTATATAACCAAATATAAAAATACTTTTCCTATTTACACTATATATTCATTATAAAAATAAATATAATGATCACAAATAAAAATAAACACGACTAAAAAAATTCAAAATATTAACTATATCTGTATAAAATATACACATCAAAATAATAATTAAATGAATATAAAATAAAAATATTTAAAATAACATAGTAATAAAAATTGCATAACTTATAGAACTAGATATAAAAGAATATAATAACATATTAAAGTAATTCATTAACTTTAAAAACAATACTAAATACCACTATTATGAATATAAAACAATAATATCAAATAAAATTAAATATGCACTACCATTCAATTTTCATCCATAAAAACATCATTCATTAAAATATTCATTAATAATAAATCTTAAAATTATAAAAAAAAAGTAATAATTGGACACAAAATACAAAATTCACAACATTTATGTATAATGATTATATACAATGATTTTGAAATAATTAATTAAATATATGCGTACAAGTAAATATTTATTATACACAATAAAAGAAATACCTAATAATACTCATATAATTAGTCATCAGCTCATGTTACGATCAGGTTTAATACGAAAATTAGCATCAGGATTATATATTTGGTTACCTAATGGATTACGTGTTATTAAAAATATAAAAAAAATTATACATCATGAAATGAAAAAATGTCATGCAATTGAAATGTACTTTCCTACTATGCAACCAGATATACTGTGGTGTCAAAGTAATCGTATTCAAGAATATGGAAAAGAATTAATTAAAATATACGACAGACATAATAATAGATTTATATTAAGTCCAACCAATGAAGAAATAATGACAGATTTTATTAAAAAAGAAATTAAATCTTATAAAAAATTACCAATTATAATATACCAAATACAAACAAAATTTAGAGATGAAATTAGACCTAGATCTGGAATCATGCGATCACGTGAGTTTATTATGAAAGATGCATACTCATTTCATGCCAGCAAAAAATCCTTAGAACAAACATATATTAAAATACATAAAACATATAAAAAAATATTTCAAAAAATGTGTTTAAAATTTTATTCAGTACAAGCTGATTCTGGTGTGATAGGAGGAAAATGTTCTCATGAATTTCAAGCTTTATCTAAAAATGGGGAAGATAAAATTATTATTTCAAACACATCCGTGAAAAAATACATATATACAAAACAACAATTTAACCACAACGCAATCATAAAAAATTGCATTGAAATAGGACATACTTTCCAAATTGGGAAAAAATACTCTAAAATAATAAATGCAAGAATCCAAAATATAAAAGGAAAACAAAAATTCGTACATCTTGGATGTTATGGGATCGGTATTACGAGATTAATATCAGCTATTATTGAACAACATCACGACAATAAAGGTATTATTTGGCCAAAACATATCGCACCATTCCAAGTACTCATAATACCTATAAATTTTTCTGTGTGTAATAAAATTAAAGAAATATCCGAAAAACTATATAAACAATTTAAACAAAATAATATTCAAATACTTTTAGAAGATCGCAATGAAAGAATTGGAACAAAATTTTATGATGCTAACTTAATTGGAATTCCAAATATTATCATTATTAATAATAATACTATAAAATTTCATACTATAGAATATCAAACAAGAAAAAAAATTTATAATACTAAAATTATACATATTAATGATATTATACAATATATTATTAATAAATATAAAAAATAAAAAATACGATTTAATCAAATTTTAAATACACATTTTTCATACCTAATAACCGTTTTAATTGACTAATTAAAATTTCATTTATAATGATATTATAACTTTTATCTATTTTAGAATACACTTTCAAATGCTCATTTTTATAATACATAATTAATGGTATTGTGCCAACATTAAATGGTTTAAGAATATAATCAATTTTATTTAATGTTCTATGATTATATAAATCAGTAGAAACTATTAAAATAATCCTCTTAACATATTTATTTCTTGCTTCATCTAATTCTAAAATAGAATAAGCAATTAATCTAAAGACCTTATTAATATTATTAAAAATAATTAAACCAGTAATAATTAATATATTACCTTTATTCAAAATATCTTGATATTTACTAAATACATTATTTAAAACCATAACTTCAATTTGATCAATACCATCAATAAAATCTAAAAAAACAACTTTATTACTTCTTTTCGTAAATTTTGATCGTAATTCAGAAATAATCCCAAAAATTTTTACTACTTTATTTTTATAATCTAAACTAATATTTTTTATTTTTAATCCATTTGTATAATATAATAATTCATCAATATATTCACTAATAGGATTAGTAATAAAATAAAATCCCAATGCATCTTTTTCAAATTCAGATTGGATTTTATTCGACCAATGTTTAAATTGTAAAGAATCTTGTATATCATTCACATCTCTAAATTTTTCTACATCACATAAAAGAGGCTTAAATAATATAAGCTGATTAATATTTCGTGAATGTACATATTGATTAGACAATTTTAATACTTGAGGAATTAAATTCACTAATTTAAATCTTGATAATTTAAAAACATCTAAAGCCCCAGAAAAAATTAATTTTTCCAAAACACGTTTATTTATTTTTTTATTATCTATATAAATACATAGATCAAATAAACTAGAAAAACTTTTCAATTTTTTTCTCGCAATAATAATAGCATCACACACAGATCGACCAATACCTCTAATTGCACCTAACCCATAAATTATTTCATTATTAGCATTAACTGTAAAAAAATAATTACTATCATTAATATTAGGCGCAATAATCTTTAATCGCATTCTGAAACATTCTCGAATAGAAATTCTAATTTTATCAGAATTATCAATATCTGAATTCATAACAGCAGCCATAAACTGAGCAGGATAATTTGATTTTATCCAAAGTGTTTGATATGAAATTAATGCATACGCGGATGAATGTGATTTATTAAAACCATAACCTGAAAATTTTTCAAGTAAATCAAATATTTTTTCTGATAATTTTTTCGGTATACCATTTTTATATGCAGATATTTGAAAATAAGCACGTTGTTTCATCATTTCATGAATATTTTTTTTTGACATCGCTCGCAATAAAATATCTGAATAAGATAAAGTATACCCAGACAATACTTGAGCAATCTGCATAACTTGTTCTTGATATAATATAATACCATATGTTGATTTTAAAATAGGTTTTAAAGATTTATGTTGCCACCGAATATCAGGATATGCAATCACCTCCTTACCTTTTTTTCGATTAATAAAATTATCCACCATACCTGATTGTAAAGGACCAGGTCGAAATAAAGCAATTAATGAAATAATATCTTCAAAACAATCTGGTTGTAACTTTAAAATTAAATCTTTCATACCATATGATTCTAATTGAAATACTGCAGTAGTTTGAGCTTGTTTTAATAATTGAAAACTTTTTTGATCATATAAAGATATTTTATTTAAATGAACTTGTTTTTTTTTAACCAAAAAACGATTAATCATTTTTAATGCTTCATGAATAACAGTCAACGTTCTTAAACCTAAAAAATCAAATTTTAACAGTCCTACATAATCAATATCATCTTTATCAAACTGAGTAATAAACATATTATGACTATCATATTGTATAGGAGTAAAATGAATTAATGATTTAGGAGAAATAACAATACCTCCAGCATGCTTACCAATATTTTTAATCACGCCTTCTAATTTTTCTGATATATCAATTATATTTTTTACTTCAATATCTTTATTATAAAGATGTATTAACTCAAATTTACTAGATAAAGATTTTTTTAATGTCATTCCCAAATCTAATGGAATTAATTTAGAAATATTATTAATAAACCCATATGGATATCCTAATGCTCTACCAACATCTCGAACTACAGCTTTAGCTGACATTTTCCCAAATGTTATAATTTGTGCAACATGATGTCTTCCATAAAACTGAGATACATGTTCAATGACTAAATCACGTTTATCCATACAAAAATCAATATCAAAATCCGGCATGGATATTCTTTCAGGATTTAAAAAACGCTCAAATAATAAATCAAAAGCTAAAGGATCTAACTCAGTAATTTTTAAAACATATGCTACTAATGATCCTGCCCCTGACCCTCTACCTGGACCAACAGGTATATTATGACTTTTAGCCCATTGTACAAATTCCATAACAACTAAAAAATATTCAGGAAATTTCATTCTGTTAATAATATCTAACTCATAAAATAATCTATTGTGATATTTTTTATAAACAGATGTTTCAATTTCTTGATTAGAATACAATGTTTCTAACCTATTTTTTAAACCCTCTACGCTTTTTAAAACTAAAAAATCTCTTACATTCATTTTTTTTGTAGGAAAATTCGGCAAAAAATATTTACCAGTTTTAATAATAACATTACATCTTTTAGCAATAATAACACTATTTTCTAATGCTTCAGGTATATCCGAAAACAAAGAACACATTTCCTGTTCACTTTTCATAAATTGTTCTTGACTATAATGAGAAAAAAACTTTTCTGAATTAACAGGTATCCCTTGGTAAATAGAAACACGAATATCATGTATACTAAAATCATTTTTATTTATAAAACATACATCGTTTGTAGCAACAATAGGAATATTTTTACACATTGATAATTTAATAGCATGATAAATATATTCTTCTTCATATTCACGATTTGTTCTTGTAACCTCTAAATAATAAGCTTGAGGAAAATATTTACGATAAAAATCTATAAAACTATTAACTATTTTATAATTACCTTGAATTAAATACTTTCCAAAATCACCTTTACAACCCCCAGACAGAATAATTAAACCTTCTTTATATTGTATTAACCAACTTTGACATATAATAATATCATTTTTAGAATAAATAGATTGAAACTTTTTCTGATGAGCTTTAGAAATTAAAATTATTAAATTATGATAACCAACATTATTATATGCTAAAATATTAATGTTACTCAATTGGTTATTTAATAAATCAGATTGTAGTTTAAATTTTACCCCGAAAATTGGTTTAATACCCATACTATAACAAGATTTATAAAATTTTATAGCACCATAAAAGTTACCATAATCCACCATTCCTATAGCAGGCATATTTAAATTATATGTTTTATTAACTAACTCACGAGGTGTATATAACCCACTTGTAATAGAATAATCACTTCGAACACATAAATGAATAAATTTTGGATCCATATTTTTATTCCAAAATTAATTAATGATTTATTATAGCATCATAAAACTATATTATTGCAAACATCATATATTTATTAATTAAATAATTTATTATAAATAAACATTGCATATAGTATAATGAAATATACAATACATATCATAAATAATCAGAAACAATATTTACTATAACAAATTATACAATTAATAAGTATTATATTTAAATAAATAAAAATATTCAAAATAATATAAAAAAATGATTTTAATAAATATTTGAATATATTTATATATAATACCATACCATGTTGTAGAAATATACATCTCAATATATTACAAAGACTTATTAATATGAAATTGAAAAAATTCTAATACATATTCTGTACTATAATAAATAGGATAAACATAAGAAAATATTAATAAACATATAAAAGAAACACACTCGATAAATATACCAATAAAAGAGCATAAATTATTCGGATTATTATAATTTTTTATATTTAAATGAAACATCTTTTGATACTATTCTTCCAATTAGTATTCAAACATTTCCAACATCTAAAAATAAAGAACTACAAAACAAATTAGAATACTTTTTCATTACAAAATATTAGGAATAACTAAATTCATATTACTAAAAACAAATATTACCACCAATAAAAGTATCCGATCAACATAAACCAAACTTCAAATTTATCAAATATAAATTCTTTTTATCTGTATTATTATTTACATAAAACCTCTTGGGTTAATACTATTATACGAAAACCTCGAATACTATCATATCCACCCAAATAAAAATTATCATAAAATAGAATACTTACATAATTAAAAGTATATTCAATACCTAAATGAAATTTAGTATATAATATAAATTTTTTATTATTATCTAAAAGATAATATTACTCAGTATTAACAACTACTTGATTTAAATTATAATATATTTCAGGAATAGAAATTTGAGACATTAAAAATAATTTATTTCCAAACTATAGAAAATATTTATACTACTCTATATTATTATATAACCAAAAAATGAACACTCTAACATCAAAAATAATATAATAATTAAACATAAAACTATTTATATTCTTCTCCATTCATTTTAATATGATCATAAGAATATAAACAAGAATCAATATTAATAAAATTATTTTTAATGTCTTCTATTCCCATCCATATATTCTGATTTGATAAAAATAAATAATTAATTTTCCCTGATCACCATAAATAATACTTTACAATATAAAAAATTATTTTTTACATTTGTATAAAATATACGGTTAATTACATTAAAAAGATTATGAAAAATTTAGGATAAAAAATATAATACTACTTAAGAACCGATGATCATGATAAAAATATAATTTTGTCTGTGTATTTAAACTAATCCAATAATTATATTTTAATATTAAATGAATATTTAAACCACTTAATTTAAAACATTAAATACCAAAATAAACAAAATTTATTTTTTCTCTTCTAAAACATAAAAAATATCAATAAAATTATTTTTTTTCTTAGATTGATGTATCTTAATTATAACATTTTTAATACATCCTATATTTGATAATTTATATTTTTCTTGCTGAATACGTTGTAAATTAAAATATAAACCTTATAATTTCTTAACATCATAATAATATTCGATAAATTGGCTATTTGATTATGCGCTGTTAATTCTGATTTTCGAATAAAAAATTGAATTCCTGAATTAATATTAAAATATCAATTAACAGTATTATCTAATTGATTTATCTCAAATGTAAAAAAAATTTTGACTGAACATAACCAAAATTTAAAAGTATATTTTATTTTTAACTTCACACCTAATATTTGATTTAAATTAAATTTTAAACCAATATGTAATGAAAACAACTGATCTTTTAAAAAACTAAAATTTTTTAAAATATTTCAATAAACTACAATGTAAGATATAATCAAATGCTTGAAATCAGTATGATTAACATACATACCAATATTTTTACGATAATGAAATAATTTTATTATATTCTTTTTTTTTTTTTTTTTTTTTGAATAAAACTAATATCTCTATTCTAAAAATAAAAATTTTTATTTTTTTATAATATTAAAACTATTCACCTGATTTTGTGATATTAAAAAAAAATGTAACGATCATTAATATTCAATAATGATATTAATTATTTTTAAGTAATATTTGATTACCAATAATATTAATATAACTGAAAATTTTTAATAATCTTTCTAAAAATATAATTTTTAAAATAACTTTATTACCTAATCTATTTACATGAACCTGAATATTAATATTATATCTTTCCATATGATAATATATTAATAATATTCTTTTACTCAATCGACATAAAAAACATAAATTTATTGAATTATTAACTTGAATCCTAATAATTTTAATTAAGATATAATCATATATTTTGAAAATGTATAATTGCTAAAAATAATAATCCGTGAATCATAAACTTTTTTCCACTTCTTATCTCTATTATTCGCAATATTGACTAATTTATTCTTTGTATATATATCATATGACAATATTTTATAATATTTATTATCTATCTTTGTACAAAAAATTGATTGATACTACGAATATCAAAACATTTATATGAAAACAAAAAATTTTGTGATTCTAAAAATTTTATTTTACTTATATTTATTTTAAAAATAAACAATCCACATACACTTACACAAAAAGCAAAAAATAATACTCATTGTATTGTAAAAATTCTTACAAAAATCTCATATAAAATGTATATTTACAACTATTATATATAAAATTTTAAAATCATTCATTGAAATATGTTAATAAAAATATTTTATAATATAAAGAATGCTTGTTAAATATAATAAATTTTTACTTATTAATAAACTGAATAAAATATAATACATTTTATTCTACAAATCTATTCAACATGTAAATAATAAATGATTTTTTTAAATCATACTTTCATAACTTCCAATTCTTTATTTGATAATATAATATTAACTTTATTAATATAAAAATTAGTTAACTTTTGTATTTCATTATGTACAATACGTTCTAAATCTTTGTCAATAATTTTATCCTGAACATATTTCTTTAATGTTTCATTTGCACAACGACGAATATTACGAATAGCAACTCGATTGTTTTCAGCTTGTTGTTTAATAAATATAAATATTTTCTTTCTTTTTTCCTCTGTTACATAAGGCATAACAATTCTAATATAATTACCATGTACAATAGGATTTAATCCTAAATTTGATTGAATAATAGCTTTCTCAACAATTTTAGTAAGAGTATGATCAAAAATACTTAATTTTAAAGTACACGAATTTTCAACAGTAATATTTGCTAACTGTTTTATTGGTGTTATAGATCCATAATATTCTATACATATTCCTTCTATTAAAGATGGTGATACTTTACCTAAATGCAATCCACAAATTTTTTTTTTAAAATTTTTAACACATTTATACATTTGATTTTCTACATCTTTCTTAAAATTATCCATCATATAATATAACCTATTATCAAATTAAATAACATATTTATATTTAAAAATCAAAATTGTAATATATAATAACCTGTTATAACATTATTTCTTTTTTATACTAACACTTATATACACAATATTTTAAATAATTTCTCCTAGTTCAAATCTAATAAATTTTAAAATCTTTATATTATTTTCAAGTAAAAAATCTTTCATTTTTTTATTAGGATCAATAATAAAATTTTGTTCATATAAAACAACATTATTAATAAATTTTTTCATTTTACCATCAACAATTTTTTTAGATATTAAGTCAGATTTTCCAGATTGTTTCACAATATCCAATTGTATTTGTCTTTCATTTTTTATGACAGAAATAGGAATATCATCAGAATGTAAAAAATCTGGTTTACTTGCAGCAATATGCATAGCAATTTGCTTCATTAAAGTTGAATTCTGAGAACACTGAGTATCCAATAAAACACCAATTCTAAACCCATGAATATATGATGTAATAAAACAACCTTGTAAAATATAATATCTACGAATAATAATATTTTCATTAAATTTAGAAATTAAATCAATTCTTTTATTATTACAAACATGTCTTAAATGATTTATATCTTTTATATTTTGAATACATAATTGTTTTAGTACTTCTTTAGCGAAATAAATAAATTCCTCATGTTGTGCAACAAAATCAGTTTCACAGTTTACTTCTATTAAATATCCAAAATTATTTTTAATTTTAGACAATATAACACCATGTAATGCAACATTAAGACTTTTTTTTTCTGCTTTCAAAATACCATTTTTCCGTAAATAAACAATAGCTTTTTCTAAATTTCCTGAAGAATGCAATAACGCTTTTTTACAATCCATAATTCCACTGCCTGTTTTTAGTCTTAATTTTTTAATAAGATTACAATTAATATTCATTATAAAATACCTTATTCATATCACATAAAAACAATTATTAAATTTACAAAGAATAATTTATATAAATATACATTAAATTATATTATACCAAATATACAATATAATTACATTAATTATGATCTACAATATGCTCACTCATGTCATTAACAATATAAGTAACAATAGTATTCAAATATAAATTCACTGATCTAATAGCATCATCATTCCCAGGAATAATAAAATCAATTCCTTCAGGACTAGAGTTAGTATCTACTACGGAAAATACAGGAATACCTAAATTATTTGCTTCTTTAATAGAAATTCGTTCATATTCAGCATCTATAACAAAAATAGCATCTGGTAATCCCCCCATATCTTTAATACCTCCTAAACTACTTTGTAACTTCAATAATTCTCGAGATTTTACTAAACCTTCTTTTTTGGTTAATTTATCTAAAATGCCTTCTTGAATTTGTTGTTCTAAATCTTTTAAACGCTTAATAGATTGTCTAACAGTTTTCCAATTAGTTAACATACCCCCTAACCAACGTTGATTAACATAAAACTGTTTACAACTCACAGCAGCATTTTGAATAGCATTACTAGCAATTTTTTTTGTACCAACAAATAATATTTTTCCTTGACATGAATGAATTTTTTTTAACTCTAATAATGCTTTATAAAACATAGGTACTGTTTTTTCTAAATTAATAATATGTACTTTATTACGAACCCCAAAAATAAATGGTTTCATCTTTGGATTCCAATGACGTGTTTGATGTCCAAAATGCACTCCTGCTTTTATCATATCTCTCATAGAAACTATTTGCATTATACATACCTCTACATAATTGCACAAAATATTAACTATATCACTTCTTTATAATTTTAATTATTACACATAATTAAATATATAATAACTTAAAATCAAATATTAATATTATTTCAAAAATAAAAATTAAATTTTTTAATATTATTATATGATAAATATTCAATATATAAAATAAAAAAATTCAAAACTAATATTCAAAATATATGATAGATTCAAATTTTTAAATATACAAATATGACTATGAATAAAAATGAACATTGTTATAAAAAATAAAAACGACATTGAAAAAATGAAAATATCTGGTTATCTTGCATCTGAAGTACTCGATATGATTAAACCATACCTTGTTCCTGATATCACAACCTTAGAATTAAACAATATTTGTCATGATTATATTAAAAATAAACAAAAAGCTATACCTGGATGTTTAGGATATCAAGGATTTCCAAAATCTGTTTGTATATCTGTAAATAACGTTGTATGTCATGGTATACCTAATCATCAAGAAAAACTAAAAAAAGGTGATATTGTTAATATTGATGTCACAATTATCAAAGACAAATATTATGCAGACACTTCTAAAATGTTTATCATCCACCCATGTAAAAAAAAAGAAGCTAAAAAACTATGTTATGCAGCACAACAGAGTCTTTATTCTACATTTAAAATAATTAAACCAGGTATTCCAATAAATCTAATTGGAAAAGAAATACAAAAATATATTAATACAACACCATATTCTATTGTAGAAGAATATTGTGGACATGGCATTGGTAAAAATTTTCATGAAAAACCATACATTTTACATTATTTAAACAATTATAAAAAAATAATTTTACAAGAAGGTATGATATTCACTATAGAACCAATAATTAATTTAGGTGAAAAACATGTATTTTGTATGCAAGATGGTTGGACAATAAAAACAAAAGATAACAGTTTATCGGCACAATATGAACATACTATTTTAGTAACAAAAGATGGATGTGAAATTTTAACACTCAGAAAAAAAGAAAAAATAAATAGAATATATAAAAATATTTAACAAAAAAAAGAGTTAATATTATGAAAAAACTAAAAAAAACTATCAATGAAATTTTTAAACTTAAAGATCAAATCAACTATAAAAATATTACCTGTTCAGATTTTAATGCTATACACCAAACAATTAATCTTATCGATCATGGATTATTAACTGTATCAGAAAAAATATCTGGACAATGGATTACACATCAATGGTTAAAAAAAGCAATATTATTATATTTTTGTATTCAAAAAAATCAAATTAATCAAGAAACAAAAAACACCTTCTACGATAAAATTAACCTAAAATATGAAAATATTACAGATTTAGAATTAAAAAAAAATAATATCCGTATTGTACCTCCAACAACAATTCGAAAAGGAGCATTTATTGGTAAAAACACTATACTTATGCCTTCTTTTATAAATATAGGAGCATACATAGATAGTGGAACCATGATAGACACATGGTCTACTGTGGGATCTTGTGCCCGAATAGGAAAAAACGTTCATCTTTCTGGAGGAGTAGGAATAGGAGGAGTACTAGAACCCATACAAAATAATCCTACTATTATTGAAGACAATTGTTTTATCGGCGCTAGATCTGAAATTGTTGAAGGAGTAATTGTTGAAGAAGGATCCGTAATCTCAATGGGGGTATATATTAGCCAAAGTACTAAAATATACAATCGACAAACAAAAACAATTACTTATGGAAAAATACCATCCGGTTCCGTTGTAGTACCAGGTACTCTACCTTCACAAGATAAAAAATATAATTTATATTGTGCTATAATTGTCAAACAAGTTGATCATAATACATTAAAAAAAACAGAAATTAATCAACTATTAAGAAATATCAATTAAACCTATTCTGATATTATATATATAAATATAAAATCATTAATGAATCTTATACAAAAAATTATTTCATACACATACACTACCATATAATATCGATCAAATATATATTTATTATATACAATTATAAAATACTTACTCTGATATATTATTCATATACCTTAATGTATATACATTAAATAATATCATTATATACCTAAAACATTTCACACGTTCAAAGTATATATATTATTAATAACAATGACTACCATACAATAAAACTAAAAACAATTAAATATTACCCAATAAATTATACAAACTAAGTAAATAAAATGACATTTTACATTCTATATTTAATATAACCTCATCAAAAAGAACATAACTATACAATTTAATGAGATATATTATAAAAAGTGACATTAAGGAAAAAAAATGGAAATATTTTCAGGATCAGAAATAGTCATTCGCGCACTCATTGATCAAGGAATAAAATATATATTTGGGTATCCCGGAGGATCTGTTTTAGATATTTATGATGTATTAAAAAAAAACTCTTTAATCAAACATATACTTGTACGACATGAACAAAGTGCTACTCATATGGCAGATGGATACGCTCGAGCAACAGGTAAAATAGGAGTCGTACTTGTTACTTCAGGTCCAGGAGCAACTAATTCAATTACAGGAATTGCTACTGCTTATATGGATTCAATTCCAATGATCATTATTTCAGGACAAGTTGATGCATCATTAATTGGATATGACGCATTTCAAGAATGTGATATGTTAGGTATTTCCAGACCGATCGTTAAACATAGCTTTCTTATTAAACATATCGAAGATATCCCAATTATTTTTAAAAAATCATTTTTATTAGCTGTAACAGGAAGACCAGGACCTGTTGTAATAGATATTCCAAAAAATATTTTAAACCACGTCAACACAAAACCATATATTCAAACTCAATCAATACATATAAAACCACGTTACCTAAAAATACCAGAATGTAACACCAAAAAATTAAAACAAATATTAAAAATATTATTATCTGCTCAAAAACCAATTATATATATTGGTGGAGGAATAATCATTTCAAATAGTTCTAAAAAAATTCAAAAACTAGCAGAAATTTTAAATATTCCAGTAACAACTTCCTTAATGGGATTAGGAGCATTTCCTGGCCAACATCCTCAAAATCTTCATATGATCGGCATGCATGGAACATATGAAGCAAATATGGCTATGCATCATGCTGATGTTATACTTGCTATTGGAGTAAGATTTGATGATAGAACCACAAATAACATTGAAAAATATTGTCCCCATGCACAAATAATACACATTGATATTGATCCTACATCAATATCTAAAACAATTATTGCAAATATATCAATTGTTGGAGACGCAAAAGAAATATTACATAACTTATTGCAACTACTTAAATATCATAACACATATATCAACCCTAATCGATTAATACCATGGTGGATACGTATTACAAAATGGAGAAAAAAAAATAGTCTAAAATATAATACAAATAGTAAAAAAATAAAACCCCAACACGTAATCGAAATATTATGGAAATTAACTAAAGGACAAGCTTACATAACAACTGATGTAGGTCAACATCAAATGTTTACAGCATTATATTACACATTCAATAAACCAAGACGATGGATTAATTCTGGCGGTTTAGGAACTATGGGATTTGGATTACCAGCAGCATTAGGCGTAAAATTAGCTTTACCTAAAGAAAAAGTAATTTGTATTACAGGAGATGGAAGTATACAAATGAATATACAGGAATTATCAACTGCCATGCAATATCAATTACCGATATTAATATTAAATTTGAATAATCGGTCATTAGGTATGGTACGACAATGGCAAGATATACTGTATGCAGGAAGACATTCGCATTCTTATATGAAATCACTCCCTAACTTTGTTAAATTATCAGAATCATACGGTCATATTGGTATTTCAATTACTCAAAAGAATAAATTAAAAAAAAAATTAAAATTCGCATTAGAAAAATTATTAAACGGCTATTTAGTTTTTGTAGACATATATATTGATCATCATGAACATGTATATCCCATGCAAATTAAAGGAGGAGGAATGAATGAAATGCGATTTAAAAAATAATAAAAAAACAATATTATCAATACTTTTAGAAAATGAGTCCGGTTCCTTATCTCGAATCATAGGATTATTTACACACAAAGGTTATCATATAGAAAGTATGAATGTTAATCTGACAAACAAAAATAAAATATTCCAAGTCATAATAAAAACTATAGGAAATCAAAAAACTATTGAACAAATTGAAAAACAACTATATAAATTAATTAATGTATTACAAGTTATTAAAATTATACCAAATCAATCTATAGAACGAGAAATTATGATAATTAAAATTCATAATACTAATAAAGAAAAAAAAATAGAAATATATCAAATAATTAAAATTTTTAAAGGAAGAATTATCCATTTCACATTAAATGAATACATCATTCAAATTTCAGGAACACAAAAAAAAATAAACACTTTTATTAAAATTATTAAAAATATTTCTAAAATTACTACAATTTCAAGATCAAGTATAATAAGCATAAATAAATAATAATAAACAAAAATACAAAGTATTTATTTAATTAAAACTACACTATGAAAAACCAAAAACATATTACAGTACTATTACATGAAGCTATAAAATATTTAAATATTAAAAAAAATGGAATATATATTGATGGTACTTTTGGAGGAGGAGGACATTCTTTAAATATTTTAAAACATCTTGGAAAACAAGGTAAATTATACTCTTTTGATCAAGATCCATATGCTATAAATATTGCCAAAAAAATATTTGACTCTAGATTTCATATTATACAAGACAAATTTTCAAATATCACTATGCACGCTAAAAATATGAATATTTATAAAAAAATTGATGGTATTTTATTAGATTTAGGACCATCATCCATGCAACTTTTTAATCCTCAAAGAGGATTTTCATTCCGAATTAACGGACCATTAGATATGCGTATGAATCCTTGCCACGGAACATCTGCAAAACAATGGATTAACACTAGTAATCAAAATACTATCGCATATATATTAAAAACATTAGGAGAAGAAAAATATGCAAAAAAAATTGCAAATAAAATTGTAAAAATAAGAAATATTAAACCAATTAATACAACTCAAGAATTATCTGCAATCATTCAAAACATTGTTCCATATAACAAATATAAACATCCAGCAAGACGTAGTTTTCAAGCTATTCGTATATTTATTAATCAAGAATTATATGAAATTAAAACATTTCTTCAACAAGTATTAAATATCTTAAATTCACACGGTAAAATCGTCATTATTAGTTTTCATTCTATCGAAGATAGAATTATAAAAAAATTTATGATCCAACATAGTCAAAATGTTAATATACCTTATAATTTACCTATAACAGAAAACAAAATAAATCAATTAAACATAAAAAAAATTAAAAATATAAAAAGAATTTTCCCAAGTCCACAAGAAATGATACAAAATCCTCGATCAAGAAGTGCTATTTTAAGAACTGCACAACTAATAGAATAGTAAATTAATAATATAACAAAAAAATTATTGAATAAAATAATGATAATATCTTATATATCATAATGATTCAAATATACACATCCATGATACTACACAATGTAGTAAATAAAATATTAATAAAAATAAAATTATTAATATAATAATATAATATCAAAAACATAATACCAAAAAATAATTTCTAAAATTCAAAAATAATTATCACTTATAAAACTAATTAACCATAAAAAATAAAGAATTAATATTTTCAAACATATTTGCATAAAAAATATAATAAAAAAAAATATAATAAAATCAGAATATATAATACAAAATTATTAAATAATTACAATACTATCACTGAATATATATTAAAATAATCAAATAACATAAATAAATAATTATGATTAAAAATTATATATAGTTCAATACTTTACAATATCATATATTATTTATCAATTATTAAATATCAAAACAAAATAAATTATAAATAATAAATTTATAAAATATTAACATAACAAAAATAAAACGATATATAATATAATAAAATATTTTACATATACTATAAAATATAAAAAATAAAATTGCATGATGTTGAATATATTACCAATATCATTAAACTACACTATACATCAATCTAATACAACAACTTAAAATTCTTCATATTAATAGTTAAAAAATAATCATTTTATAATTACATCACTATTAAGTAAACCAATATCTTAAAAAAAATTGATATTCTAATCAAATGTTATTCACTAATAAAAATATTATAATTGTATATTAAATAATACTAATAAAACAAAATATATAAAATATAATGTATATAAAAAATAACATAAAATCAATTTTTTACACATAATATTAAATTACAAAATAAATATTACCTTACAATAAAGATTATAATACATAAAATAAAAAAATATTTTAAAATAAAATTACATCTATAATAATATATAATAAAATATACTTATCATAAAAAATAAAAAATTATTTCATCATAAATATAACTATAATATCAAATATTAAACATTTAAATAAAATATATAATACTAAAATAAAAAATATAAATTTTATATAAAATATTTTGACGACAATTATCAAAAATAATATTCATAATAATATAAAAGAATATTATAAAATTATATTAATCATCAAATTAAAATAATAAATATATAAATAATTAATTATAAAAATAAAAAATTAAAAAGTTATTATTAAAATCTTTATTATACAATAAATATATAAATATTAAAAATGAATCCTATTATTAATAATAAAGAGCATATATGATTAACACATCTAAATTTAAATTACAATTTACTCAATCAGCATTAAACAAAATAAATAAACTACTTGGAAAAAAAAAAAATCAATATTCACAATTTCGAATTTATATCACTGGCGGGGGATGTAGTGGTTTTCAATATAACTTCAAAATAGATAAAAAAATTAATAGTCATGATATAATAATAAAATATCCATTTACTATAGTTATTGATCCTATTAGTTTTCAATATTTGATAGGAGGAAAAATCGATTACCAAGAAACATTATCAGGATCCAAATTTATAGTTTCTAATCCTAATGCAAAAACTACCTGCGGATGTGGTTTATCTTTTAGCGTATAAACAATTATAACAAAACTATAAAATATAAAAAATCATATGCATAAAATTTAATACATAAATAATATTTTATAAAAACTTTGTATCATATATGTAATAAATCATGATCTATAAAATTATTTTAAATATCTTGTTTCATACGTAAACACTTCAAATTTATTAAATCTGTAATACTACCTTGAAAGATCTGAGAAGATAATCCTATTGTTTCATATAATGTAGGATGAGCATGTATTGTCAAAGAGATATCTTCCATATCACATTCCATTTCAATTGCCAAAGTAATTTCAGATATCAATTCTCCAGCCTGTCGACCAATAATTACACCACCAATAATCTTATTATTCTTCTTATTAACAATTAATTTTGTCATTCCATTTGAACAATTAGAAACAATTGCTCTTCCAGATGCTTTCCAAGGAAAAATAGACACTTCATAATCAATACCTTGTTTAATAGCTTCCATTTCATTAATACCAACCCATGCAATTTCAGGATCAGTATATGCTACTGAAGGAATCACTCTAGGATCAAAATAATGTTTATAACCAGCTATTACTTCTGCAACAATATGACCTTGATGCATACCTTTATGTGCTAACATTGGTTCCCCAATAACATCACCAATAGCATAAATACTAGAAACATTTGTACGTAATTGATTATCTACAATAATAAAATTATTTTGATCCACTTTAATTCCAACTGTATCAATTCCTAAGTCATGTATATTTGATGTACGACCAATAGCAATTAAAATAGAATTATAAAAAACTTTTTCTCTTTTATCATTATTACTTAAAGTTACTAAAACTCCATTATTGTGTAAAACAATATCACATATTTCAGTTTCTAATAAAACATTAAAATCCTGTTTTATAGATCTATGAAAAATATTTATAACATCCATATCTAACACTGGTAATAATCGACTACATCGATCAATAACGTCAACTTTAACACCAATAGAACTATAAAAAGTTGCCATTTCCAATCCAATAATACCTGATCCAACAATTAACAAACGATCAGGTATACTATTTAAAGATAATGCTTGAGTAGAATTCCATATATTCGGACTATTAGGCATATTCGGTAAAGTTACCGGTTTAGATCCAGTGGCTAAAATAATATTCTTAAAATGTATATTAACATGTTCTGTATCATTAGATACTAAAAAAGTTTTTTCATCTACAAAATGACCAACTCCCTGTAACAAATCAATATTCCTTTTTTGCATCATATTCTGTAATCCAGAAGATAAATTAAAAATAATATTCTCTTTATGCGACTTTATTAAACTAAAATCAATTTTTGGTTTACCAAAAATAACACCTTGTTTCGATATTTCTTTTGCTTCTTTTATTACTTTAGCAAAATGTAATAACAACTTAGATGGAATACATCCAACATTTAAACATACACCACCTAATGAACTATATTTTTCTACTAAAACTGTTTGTAATCCTAAATCAGCACTTCGAAAAGCCGATGAATATCCTGCAGGACCAGAACCAATTACTAAAACTTGAGCATTAATATCTCGAATCATATCAAATCCTTTAACAAAAATAAAATAAAATTATCATGGCCGATACATTCTAAACATATAATTTAATATATTTATAATAATATATTATTATCTAAATAATTAACAAAAAATATACACACACTAAACTAATAATAATCTTAAATCATTCAAAACACTACTAATAAATGTCATAAATCTTACACTATCTGCTCCATTCACAATACGATGATCATAAGATAAAGATAATGGTAACATTAACCTAGGTATAAACTTTGTACCAGTCCAATACGGTTGATAAAAAGCTTTAGAAATACCTAAAATAGCTACCTCAGGAGAATTAATAATAGGAGTAAAAAACTTTCCACCTATATTACCTAAACTAGATATTGTAAAACATCCTCCTTGACAATCAGAAATAGATAATTTTTTATCTCGAGCATTTTTTGATTGTTTCGCAATATCATAAGCAATTTCAGATATAGTTTTACCTTTAACATTTTTAATTACAGGTACTACTAACCCATATGATGTATCTACTGCTATACCAATATTAATATATTTTTTCAAAAAAATCTTTTTATTATCTAAAGAAATAGAACTATTAAAATAAGGAAATCTCTCTAATCCTTTCGAAACAGATTTTATAATAAACGATAATAATGTCAATCGGTTGTCTTTAAAATCTTGCATATTATTACATTTTTGACGAAATTCTTCTAATTCAGTAATATCTACTTCATCAAATTGTGTAACATGCGGAATAGTACTCCAACTTTTAAATAAAAAAGAACCTGATATGATTTTTATTTTATCAATATCAATGATCTCAATATCACCAAACTGATCAAAATTAAATGGTTCTAAATTACTAATATTATTCATTCTTTTAGTACCACTATTATTTAATTGATCTTTAATGTTAAAATTATAATTCTCAATATCCTTTCTCAAAATTCGATTCTTTCGTCCACTACCTGTTATTTTCGTAAGATCAATATTTGATAATCGTGCTAAACGACGAATTAATGGAGTAGCATGTACATGATTATATGATTGATTATAACAAATATTATTAACAGCTTTGTTTAACGATGTATCACTAGTAATTTGTGTTTTTTTACATTGAATTTTATCATTTTCAACCTTAATTAACATAATTACAAAATCAGTTGTTACAATATCAGAAACTTTAACAAAAATTTTTGAAACAATACCATCATAAGGTGATGGGATTTCCATAGATGTTTTTTTACCCTCTACAACTATTAAACCTTGTTCCTTCGATACATGATCATGTACTTTAACTAAAATTTCGACTACTTCAACTTTGTCAATACCCAAATCAGGCATTTTAATTTTATAATTTTTTATCATATAATTCTCTCCTCATAATAATCGTGGATTATGTTTGTCAATGTCAATATTAAATTTTGATATTGCATCTAATACTATTTGTTTATTGATAATATTACATTTATATAATTCTGTTAATGCAGAAATAACAATATAAAATGAATTTACTTCAAAAAAATTTCTTAAATTTTTTCTACTATCCGAACGCCCAAAACCATCCGTCCCTAATACTCTATATGTAACAGCAGGAATATAATTTCTTATTTGTTCAGCAAATAATTTCATATAATCAGTAGCAGCAACTGCTGGAAAAGAATTCATAACTTTAGCAATATATGGTACTTTTAACTTTCTTGTAGGATGTAACATATTCCATCGTTCACAATCTTGTCCATTTCTTGCTAATTCTGTAAAAGATGTCACACTATAAATATCAGATCCAATTGAATAATCATTTAACAATATAATTGCTGCTTCACATACACTTTTCAAAATGGCACCAGATCCCATAAGTTGTACTCTACCTTTTAAACCATCATATGATATCAATTTATAAATTCCCCTTATAATACCTTGTTCTACACCTATAGGCATATCAGGCATATAATAATTTTCATTTATAGTAGTAATATAATAATATATATTTTCTTGATTTTGACCATACATTCTATGTAACCCATTTTGTATAATAACAGCTAATTCATAAGAATAAGCAGGATCATAAGATATACAATTTGGTATTGTCAAAGATTGAATATGACTATGTCCATCTTGATGTTGTAATCCTTCACCATTTAATGTAGTTCGACCTGAAGTCGCTCCAATTAAAAAACCTCGAGCTTGCTGATCACCTGCTGCCCAAAACAAATCACCAACTCTTTGAAAACCAAACATAGAATAATAAATATAAAATGGAATCATAGGGAAATTACTATTACTATATGACGTAGCTGCAGCTAACCATGATGACGCTGCACCTAATTCACTAATACCTTCCTGTAATATTTGACCATTCTTATCTTCTCGATAATATAACAAATGATCTTTATCTTGAGGGATGTATTTTTGACCATTAGAATTATAAATACCAACTTTTCTAATTAATCCCTCCATGCCAAATGTACGCGCTTCATCTGCAATAATTGGAACAATTCTATCTTTAATAGAATCAAAATTTAATAAAATATTTAATATTCGTACAAAAACCATAGTAGTAGAAAGTTTTTTATTCTGTTTAATTATAACAGACTTAAAATCATCTAGACTGGGTAATATTAACTGTTCTGTAAATTTAGACAACCGACAAGGAAGATAACCACCTAATTTTCTTCTTTGATTGTGAATATAATTATATTCTGGAGACCCTTTTTTAAAAGTAATATAAGGAAGTTTTTTAATCTCCTCAACACTAAAAGGTATATTAAAACGATCACACATATATTGTAAACTTTTTACATCCATATACTTAATCTGATGCGCAATATTTTTACCTTCTGCAATATTCCCCATCCCATACCCTTTAACAGTATGCATTAAAATAACTACAGGTTTTTCTTTAGATAATTTTGCTTGTTGAAAAGCAGAAAAAATTTTTTTCGAATCATGACCTCCACGATCTAAATTTAAAATTTCTTCATCAGTCATATTTTTTACTAACTCTAAAGTTTCAGGATACTTACCAAAAAAATACTTTCGAATATATGCACCACTTTTAGATGTAAAATTTTGATAATCCCCATCGACTGTCTCATTCATTAATTGTAATAATTTACCATTTTGATCACGTTTTAATAAATTATCCCATTGACTTCCCCAAATAACTTTAATTACTTCCCATCCAGCTCCATAAAATAAATTTTCTAATTCACAAATAATTTTACCATTTCCAAAAACAGGACCATCTAACCTTTGTAAATTACAATTAATCACATAAATTAAATTATTTAATTTTTCTCGAGATGCCATAGTAATTGCACCTTTTGATTCCGGTTCATCCATTTCACCATCACCAAGAAAAACATATACCGTACGTGAACATGTTGATCTTAAACCTCTATTATCTAAATATTTTAAAAACTTAGCTTGATAAATTGCATTAATTGCACTTAAACCCATAGAAACTGTTGGAAACTGCCAAAAATTAGGCATTAATTTTGGGTGAGGATATGAAGATAAACCGCGATGATGAACTTCTTGTCTAAAATTATCTATTTGTTCTTTACTTAGTCTGCCTTCTAAAAAAGCACGAGAATAAATTCCAGGAGAAATATGACCTTGAAAATAAACTAAATCTCCATTTTTATGACTCTGAGATGCTTTAAAAATATGATTAAAACATACTTCATAAATTGTTGCTGATGATTGAAAAGAAGATAAATGCCCGCCCAAATCTATATTTTTATTAGATGCACGTAGAACCATAATAATAGCATTCCACCGTACTGCTGAACAAATATTTCTTTCTATTAATATATTCCCAGGATAACATGACTCACGTTCTACAGAAATAGTATTAATATAATCTTGCATTATTAATGTTTCTCTTTCCATAAAAATTCCATATTTTTTTACATTTTTCATAATACACTGAAAAATAAACTTAGCTCTATCTATACCGTCACGATCAATCAATGATTGAAAAGCATCGATCCATTCACTAGTTTCAAGTGGATCAATATCGTGAAAAAAACGATTCTTCATCCTTGAAACTCCTTAATTAAAAATTAATTTAATATTAGCAAATATTATTTCATGATACTCTTTAAAATATTTTAATCAATATATATATAAAATAATATTAAAATATTTTACTCATAATCATATTATTACAACAATAATTTATTATAAATTATAAAATAATTAAATATTATGCAAAAATAAAAAATAATTCAATCAATTTAAACAAAATATTTATTATAAATAAAGAAAAAAAATATTACACTATCTCATATGTTTATAATATATAAATAAACATATAATTTCAATATCTTAATATATTTAAATATAAAAAATTTTTCATATTTATTAAATTATATTATCATAATGAATAATAAAATATAATATTATAAAAAATATAATTTACGTCTTACAATTTATTTAAATTATACTATATATAAATTATATTTTATTAATTACTATAATTATTAATATTAATTAAAAAAATAAACATAACAAGAATATATGTAATGTATAATCAAAATAACATAAAACAATATCAATTTACTTTAAACAATAATTTTAACAAACATTTTAAAAAAAAAAATTTTTTCAAAAATACGTAAAACAACCTCATGTTTTAATGTATTTAACATATTTGTAAACATAATAAACGATTCCCGAATATATTCTTGTTTAGGTTCTTTCTGTGCATAACTTCTTAAATGAATACTTCGTTTTAAATATTCTAAAGATAATAAATGCTCTTTCCATAATTTATCTAAATAAAATAACATAATCCTTCGCTCAATATCATAAATATTTAAAAAACTATCTTTCATTTTATGAAAATAATACTTTTTTTTAATTACTTGATATATTTTATTAAAAATAATTCTATTAGAAAAATTTATATGTTTATTAAGATATATAATAGAAAATATTAAGTGAAAATCAGTTTTTAAAATCTGTACCATATCGATAATTTTCCATTTTTTATAAAATATATTATTCGGACAATATATATTTATAATATTTAATATAACATCCCGTAAAATATTTTGAATTAAAAAACTAATATTTTTTGTACTAATTATTTCATATCTCTTTTTATAAATAACTTTTCTTTGTTCATTTAAAATATTATCATATTCTAACAATTGTTTACGAATTTCAAAATTCTGATTTTCTATTTTCTTTTGTGCATGATAAATAGCCTTGGTAATCCATGAATTTTCTAAAGAACATCCTACTTTTATTCCTAATCTTCTTATCATAATTTTAATTTTATTCGGTATAAAAATACGTATTAATGTATCATCCATTGATAAATAAAAACGTGATGAACCAGGATCACCTTGACGTCCTGATCGACCCCTTAACTGATTATCAATACGACGTGACTCATACCGTTCTGTACCAATAATATGTAAACCACCGGACAAAATTACTAAATCATGTTCACGTTTCCAAGATAACTGATGCATTTTATATTCCTGATCAGAATGACATTCCATTCGCAATTTTTTATTTCCACCTAAAACTATATCAGTACCTCTACCAGCCATATTAGTGGAAATAGTTACTGAACTCAACTTACCAGCTTGTGATATAATTTTAGCTTCTTCAATAACATTTTTAGCATTTAAAACATTGTTCTCAATCCCTAACTGAAACAACCGTCTTGAAATCATTTCTGACTTTTCAATTGATATTGTTCCTACTAAAACAGGTTGATTTATAAACACGCATTTTTGTATATCCTTAACAATAGCATCATATTTTTCTTGTACAGTAATATACAGAACATCAGAGTAATCTTTTCGAATTATCGAACGATTAGTCGGTATAATAATTGTATCTAAATCATAAATATAACTAAATTCTAACATTTCAGTAGATGCTGTTCCAGTCATACCAGAAATTTTTTTATATAACTTAAAATAATTTTGAAACGTTATAGATGCTAATATTTGATTTTCACTAAATATTTTTAATTTTTCCTTTGCTTCGATGGCTTGATGTAAACCATCTGACCAACGATAATGCCCCATTAAACGACCAGTATATTCATCTACTATAACAACTTTATTATCTTGAATAATATAATCAACATTTTTTTGAAAAATATTATGTGCACGTAAAGCATCAATAACATTTTGAATGAGAATAATATTGTAAGAAGAATATAATGAATCATTGTTATGTATTAAACAACTATCATATAAAAATTTTTCCACAATTCTAAAACCATATTCTGTTAAATTTATTTGTCTAGTTTCTTCATCAATATGAAAATGTCCAATCTTATTACTGCATTGTATATTATATTTTTTTTGCATAGTTAAATACAACACAATATCATTAATTTTCCTATATATTTCAGAACGATTAACAGATGCACCAGAAAGTACTACAGGAGTACGGGCTTCATCAATCAATATCGAATCCACTTCATCAATTAAAACATAATTTAATTGATTTTGTACACAATCCTGATTAGAAAAAACCATATTATCGCGTAAATAATCAAAACAAAACTCATTATGTGTACCATAAATAATATCAGATGAATACACTTTTTTTTTGTCTGCAATAGACAAACCTGACATATTTAATCCTACTGTTAAACCAAGAAACTCAAATAACATCCTGTGTTTTTCAGCATCACGTTTACATAAATACTCATTCATTGTAACAACATGAACACCATTACCATTCAATGCATTTAAATATATAGACAATATCGAAGTTAATGTTTTCCCTTCACCAGTATACATCTCAGCAATACATTTATTATGTAAAACAATACCCCCTAATATCTGAACATCAAAATGACGCATATTTAATATTCGTTTACTTGATTCACGTACTACCGCAAAAGCTTCTGGTAATAAATCATCTAAAATTTTACCATTCTGTAAATCATTTTTAAATAATACTGTTTTATTCTGAAGTTCTTGATCTGATAATTTAACTACATATTTTTCTAAACTATTAATATGATTTACAATACTATACAATTCATTTAGTATTCTATCATTGCGACTACCAAACATTAATTTTAATAATCTAAGTAACATAAATATTCTCATATAATTAATGAAAAATAATTTTATTTTCAATTAATATCATTATTCTAAAATATCCATCTATAATATGATAAACACAATTATGACAAGTTAAAAATACCTCATAGGAATATGAAAATAATCAGGATAATTTACTGAAAACAAATATAATCCCGAAGGACTAGAAGTAGGTGCACAAAAACTACGATCTTGTTTAAATAAAAGATATTGAATCCATCCAACTTTTTTTTTCATGATACCAATTTGTATTAAACAACCTACAATATTCCTTACCATATGGTGTAAAAAAGAATTAGCCACTATATCAAAAAATATAAACATTTTATACTGAAAAATATTCATATAAATAATTCTTCTATAAGGTATTTTTGATTGACATTGTTTCGCTTGGAAAGATGTAAAATCATGTTCACCAATAAGACATCGACTAGCCTGATACATTAATTTAATATTCAAAGTATTATATAAACAACTAGTTTGATGTCTAAAAATAGACGACCTATACTCACAATTATATATAACATATCGATAACTTCGTGATATCGCACTATATCGTGCATGAAATTTATCACAAACTTGTTTAATCCATTGTACAGAAATGTCACGTGGTAAATAATTATTAATACCCAAAATCCAAGATATATTTTTTCTTTTTGCAATAGTATAAAAATGCACTACCTGGCCAATACTATGTACTCCTGCATCAGTTCTGCTAGAACATATGACATGAACTTTATGATCAGCAACTAAAGAAATTGCTCTTTCTAATTCGTACTGAATATTTAATATTCCATTTTGTTGATATTGCCATCCATGATAATTACTACCGTCATATTCTATTCCAATAGCAAATTTTATCGTTTTTATATATTTATCCTTAAAATTGTAAACATTATATTTCATATTAAACATAATATTTAACATTCAATATAATAAAAAGATGAAAATAATAAATATAAAATTAAATAAAAAATATAATTTTTTTAAAACTATACAATTTATGAAAATACAAGATATTATATATAATATTCCAATGAAAATATAAATTTTTTAGAATTAATACTAATAAAAATAATTAATATTAATCATTATAATATTAACCTATAAAATCATATCTAAAATAAAAGAGAAAAATATGAATATTATAAAAAAAAATAATACATCTTCATTAAGTATTTTAACTATAGCAGGTGTTTACCCATATAAACAAAAAAAAAATGAAAAATACATGAACGATAATCAAATTATACATTTTAAAAAAATTCTATATGCATGGAAAAAACAAATCAATAAAAAAATAAAAAATACTTTACTATATTCAAATAATAAATTTAATAATCTTCCTGATATGATTGATCGAGCGGTACAAGAAGAAGAATTCAGTTTAGAATTAAAAAATCAATATCGAGAAAACAAAACAATTATAAAAATTGAAAGAACATTAATAAAAATAAAAAATGAAAATTTTGGATATTGTGAATTATGTAATACTGAAATAGGTATTAAACGATTAGAAGCAAAACCAACAGCCAGTCTATGTATTGATTGTCAATCATTATCAGAAATAAAAAATAAACAAAGAATCAAATTATCATTTTAAAAAAAATTATTATAATTGTATCAAAAAAATATTATTAATACTTATTAAAAATATTAACTACAAAAATAAATGCAATAAAACACAAAATTTTATCAATCAAATATGATATTGTCTAAAATTAACTAATAATAAAAACTAATTTTATATATCTTATAATAACGAATATTAAACACATATAAAAAATAATCGTAAATATATCATGATACATACAATATACCTTAAAATACCTAATATACTTGGTATCAAACACAACTCAATACTACCAATATGTCTATTAAATCATATTAAAAACAAAATCATTGAAGTTTTTCGAATCAAGGAAGTATAAATTATATGAAAACCTTAAAATTTGGTGGAACATCTTTATTAAATTCAAAAAAATTTCTTGATGTATCTAATATTATCGAAAAAAAAATAAAATTTGAAAATATTTCAGTAATATTATCTGCACCTTCCAAAGTAACTAATTATTTAGAAAACATTATTAAATTTTCAATAATAAATAAAAAAACTACAAATTTATTCACAGAATTAAAAAATATTTTTTATGAACTCATAAGAGGTATTAAAAAATATCAAACTAATTTTAACGATATAAAAGTAATTACAAAAATCGATAATGAAATAAATAATATTCAAAATATGACACAAGGTATACAAATATTACGTCAATGTCCAGATAATATATACGCAATAATTATATCTAAAGGTGAAATATTATCTACATATATAATGAATTATATACTTATTTCAAAAAATTATAAAGTCACTACTATAAATCCCATACAAAATATATTAGCTTCTACAAACTACTTAAATGCTACAGTAAATATTTTAGAATCTAAGCAACGTATTCAACAATTAAATATACCAAAAGATCATATTATATTAATGCCAGGATTTATTGCTGGAAATAAAAATAAAGAACTAGTAATATTAGGAAGAAATGGATCAGACTATTCTGCTTCAGTATTATCTGTATGTTTACAATCAAACATATGCGAAATTTGGACGGATGTTGATGGAATTTATACATGCGATCCTAGAATCGTAAACAATGCACAATTATTAAAATCCATTTCATATCAAGAAGCAATAACATTATCATATTTTGGAGCCAAAGTATTACATCCAAAAACTATATTACCTTTACACATATCAAATATACCATGTATAATAAAAAATACTTCTTACCCCCATCATAATGGAACAAAAATTTACAATACTCAAATACATCATACATACCAACCAATACCAATAACAGGAATTACATATCTTAATAACATAATCATCATTAAAATTAAAATACTTCAATTAAATAATATTAATGACATTATAAAAAAAATACTATTTTTGTTCTCACAAAAAAAAATAAATAACATATTTACAATACAATCTCCAACAGAAAATAAAATTACTTTTCATTTACTTCATCAAGAATATAAAAAAATTAAATCCTCAATTATAAATGCATTTCAACTAGAAATAAAAAATAAAATATTAAAACCTATTAAAATTATCCAAAATTTAAAAATCATATCTATTATTGGTAATAATATACAAAAAAACAAAACATTAAAAACAAGAATATTTTATGCTATAGAACATACTGATATTAATACTATATGTATTACTGATAAATTATCTAAACACGCTATTTCAATAATTACTGATAATAATAATATTGAAAAAAATATTAAAATTATACATAATATTCTATTATATAATCAAAAATATATTGAATTATTTTTAATTGGTATTGGTGGTGTAGGAAGAGCGTTACTTAAACAAATAATAAAACAAAAAAAATATTTACAACAAAAAAAAATAAATCTTAACATTTTTGGTATTGCTAATTCCAAAAATATGTTAATTAATACCAAAAAAATCGATTTAAATAATTGGGAAACAAATTTTCACAAAAAAAGTCAAAATTTTTGTATAAAAAAAATTATTAAAACAGCAACAAATTATCGTTTATTCAATCCAGTAATCGTTGATTGTACCTCTAGTCAAGAAATACCTGATTTTTACCCTAATATATTATCTCATAATATTCATATCGTAACACCAAATAAAAAAGCCAATACAGGAACTTGGGAACAATATCAAAAAATAAAAAATATATCAATAGAAAAAAACAAAAAATTTCTTTACGAAACAAATGTTAGCGCCGGATTACCTATAATAGAAACATTAAAAAATTTATTTCTTTCAGGAGATAAATTAATCAGTTTTAAAGGCATATTATCAGGTTCTTTATCATTCATTTTTGGTAAACTAGAAGAAGGTATGTCTATATCTGAAGCTACTAAATTAGCACAAAAATTAGGATTTACAGAACCAAACCCAAAAGATGACCTATCAGGAATAGATGTTGCAAGAAAATTGTTAATTATTGCAAGAGAATCAGGATATCAATTAGAATTAAAAGATATACAAATTACCTCAATATTACCAAAAAATTTTTTAGATATCCAAGATACAAAAATATTTCTATCTAAATTACCAGAATTAGATATATTTTTTCATCGAAAATATCAGATAGCACATGATAAAAATAAAGTATTACGATTTGTAGGTCAAATCAAAAATACTGGTATATGTCAAGTGAAACTATCTAAAATTGATATTAAAGATCCATTATATAATGTCAAAAATGGAGAAAATGCATTAACAATTTATAGTAAATATTATAATCCTATTCCATTAGTATTAAGAGGTTATGGTGCAGGAAATCAAGTAACAGCTTCTGGAATTTTTTCTGATCTAATACGAACATTATCATAATAGTTAGGAATAAAAATATGATAAAAATTTATTCACCTGCCTCTATCGGTAATCTTAATGTCGGATTTGATGTTTTAGGTACTGCATTAGCACCTATTAATGGAAAACTATTAGGTGATTGTATAACAATACAATCAAATCAAATATTCAAATTAATAATAAAAGGAAATTTTTCTTTTCAATTACCAAAAAAAATAGAACAAAATATTGTATGGAAATGTTGGCATTATTTTTGTAAAATTATAAAAAAAAAAATATTAGTTCTAATCATATTAGAAAAAAATATGCCAATTGGTTCAGGATTAGGATCAAGTGCATGTTCTATTGTATCCACTTTAGTAGCTATAAATAAATTCTGTAATAAACCCTTGAATCAAAATAAATTGATTCATCTTATGGGAAAAATTGAAGGAGAAATATCTGGAGAACCACATTACGATAACGTTGCTCCATGTTATTACGGAGGATTACAATTAATTATACAAGAAAATAATTTAATCAGTCAATCAATACCTTTTTTTAAACATTGGTTATGGATTATAGCTTGGCCTGGTATTAAAATACCTACATCAGAAGCAAGATTAATTTTACCTAACGAATATAGTAAACATACTTGTATTGAACACAGTCGTTTATTAGCAGGATTTATACATGCACTGTACACTAACCAAGATCATCTAGCATTAAAATTAATGAAAGATATAATCGCTGAACCTTATCGAATTAAATTAATTCCTAAATTTATAACTATTAAAAAAAAAATGTTACAATTAGGCGCCATAAATTTTGGTATATCAGGATCTGGACCAACTATATTTATGATCTGTGATAATAAAAAAATAGCCATTAAAATAACCTTATGGTTAGAAAATAATTATTTAAAAAATAAAAATGGATTTGTTCATATCTGTAAAATAGATACCCAAGGAACCAGAAAAATAGGATTATAAATTTCATGAAACTATACAATTTAAAAAACCATAACGAACAAGTAAACTTTTTACAAGCTGTAAACATGGGTTTAGGGCATAAACAAGGATTATTCTTTCCAAAACATTTACCTACCATACATCCATATGAATTAGAAAAATTATTAAATATGGATTTCTTCACTAGAAGTATAAAAATTTTGTCTATGTTTCTTAAAGACGAAATTAAATCCACAGATCTAAAACAATATGTACAAAATGCCTTTTCATTCCCCGGACCTCGTATTGTTCCAGTATTAAAAAATATATCTTGTTGTGAATTGTTTCACGGTCCAACATTAGCATTCAAAGATTTTGGTGCTAGATTTATGGCACAAATATTATCTCATATAAATAATTCTATCATGAAGAATAACAAAACCACAATACTAACTGCAACATCTGGTGATACTGGAGCCGCAGTAGCTCATGCATTTTACAAAATAAAAAATGTTAACGTTATTATATTATATCCTCATGGTAAAATCAGTAAACTACAAGAAAATCTCTTTTGTACCTTAGGGCACAATATAACAACTATTTCAATTAATGGAAGTTTTGATAAATGCCAACAATTAGTTAAACAAGCTTTTAATGACCAAGAACTGAGAGTTAAAATAGGATTAAACTCTGCTAATTCTATTAATATCAGTAGATTACTTGCTCAAATATGTTATTATTTTGAAGCATACGCTTTAATTTCTCAAGAAAATAGAAAACAATTAGTTATTTCTATACCTTGTGGTAATTTTGGTAACTTAACAGCCGGTTTATTAGCTAAATCAATGGGATTACCTATTAAATCATTTATTGCAGCAACAAATGTTAATGATACTGTACCTAGATTTTTGAGCACTGGAAAATGGGAACCTCACCATTGTATTTCTACTATTTCTAATGCTATGGATATTAGTAGACCAAATAACTGGCCTAGAGTACAAGAACTTTTCCACCGAAAACAATGGAAAATAAAAAAACTAAATTTTGGAAGTGTATCAGATTCTATAACAAAAAAAACATTATCTGAATTAAAGAATCACGGATACATTTCTGAACCTCATGCAGCAATTGCATACAGATTACTAAAACATAAATTACAACATGACGAATTCGGTTTATTTTTAGGTACAGCACATCCAGCAAAATTTAAACATATTGTTGATAAAATATTAAATGAAAACATACAATTACCTGAAGAATTAAAAAAATATTCTCATTTACCTTTACTATCATACTATATGAAACCAAATTTTAATAAATTAAAAAAATTTTTGCTATTAAAACAATAATTATATTAATTTATAAGAGAAGAATAAATATAATATTTCTTCTCTAAAACATTAAACATTAAATAAAAAATGTATAATATCACCATCTTGAACAATATAACTTTTTCCTTCGAACCTTAACTTACCAAACTCCTGTATAGTACTATATTTTTTATATTTAATAAAATCTTTATAAGCAATAACTTTTGCACGAATAAAACCTCTGTAAAAATCAGTATGAATCTTTTTGGATGCCTCAAGAATAGTGCTATTTTTTTGTATTGCCCAAGATCGAACTTCATTTTTTCCAACAGTGAAAAAAGTTCTTAAATTTAATAAATTGTATCCCTTTTCGATAATTAAATTTAATTCAGATGTGTTATATTTATCAAGTATACAAATTGGGATAACAGAAATATTATTATATACAGAAAATTGTAATAATTCATTTAAATAAACATTGTTACCATTACATTGAGAAATGTTAGCAATATATAACATAGGTTTCAGTGTCAGAAAATTATATTCATCTATTAATTTTATCTCTTCACTATTTAAATTAAGATGCGTAAGTAACATATGATCATTTAAACATCTACAACAATTTTCTAGAATATTTATTTTTTTAATATCATACACTGTTTTATTATGTTTTTTGTTTATTAATAAAAGTATTTTCGTACAAATTGAAAGATCAGATAACATTAATTCCAAATTTATTGTTTCAATATCATCAATAGGTTGTATTACATTATTAATGTGAGGAATATTATCATCAATAAAACAACGAATAACATGAAATATAGCATCTGTCTTTCTTATATCAGATAAAAACTGATTACCTAATCCATAACCTGTAGAAGCTCCTTGCACTAATCCCGCTACATCCACTAATTCGATAAAAGTATGAACAATTTTTTTAGGCGATATAATTTCTGAAATTTTTTGTAATCGATCATCATAGACAGGGGCAAAACCAATATTAGGTTTAATAGTACAAAACATAAAATTTTTAGCCGGTATACATGATTTAGTTAATACATTAAATAACGTCGACTTCCCAACATTAGGTAAACCAATAATACCACATTTAAATCCCATAATAATTATATACCTCAATATAAAAAATAAAAAAAAATTGAAAATATAATTTCGATTCCATAAACAAATTTATCTTGTTGTTTAAAATATTCAAACGATTTTAAATATTATATTCATACCTTCAAATATCATATTTCATGCATATTTTTTAAATGCACATAATACAAAAAATTTTTCGAATATATATTTATACAAGTAATACCAATTAAAATTTTATAAATTTTTTATTATAACATTACATACTGAATACAATCATTATAACTATATCTATGTATTAATTACATTATACTATAATCAATACATAAAACTCTAACCATACACAAATAAAAATTTTTAAATTTTAACAAACACCATAAAAAATGACATAAAATGTAAAAAATTATAAAATAGTTATAAATATATTAAAAACAAATAACAAAAAAGATAAATTTCAAAATTTGTATTATACTAAATAACCAAAAAATATTTTTCTTTTATTATGAAAAATATTATGATATTTATATAACAAACATATATACTATCAAACAGATTATAATGTATATAATATTAAAATATTTAATTAAATATTACACCACCATATTAATATTTGAAAAAATTTTATATTTAATAAATATATAACATTTATAAAAATATTTCTAATTATGAATATTACTATTAATAAAATATTATTTTAAAATATCGTAAATATATCAATTTTAAAAATAAATATAATATTTATATATTATTAATATTAAAAATTTCTTTACTTAATATAATATTTTTATATATTTAATATAATAAAAATATTTTTAAAAATTACATGAAAATTAAACATTATTATACCATATAAATCATAATATCTTATTATACTTTAATAATATAATCATATTTATATATAATATTATTATGAAAAATAAAATCAAAAAATTTTATATACATTAAAAATTATTACTAATGCAAACTGATAAATATATTTTATTAATTGCAAATACAAAATCAATATATACATCATTTAATTAGATTAAAAATTATTTTAATCTAATCAATACCATAAAATATTCATTACTACTCTAACTTACCTGTACCACGCAATAGTTTTTTTAATTCTCCATTATTCCACATCTCTAATATAATATCACAACCTCCAATTAATTTTCCTTGTACCCATAATTGAGGAAAAGTAGGCCACTGTGCATATTTAGGTAACTCTGTACGAATATCCTGATTTGCTAAAACATCAACATACGCAAAACGTACTCCACAATCTGATAATGCACGAACAGCTTGTGCTGAAAAACCACAGCTAGGTGCATCAGGTGACCCTTTCATATATAATAAAATATTATTATGATTGATTTGTTTTTTAATGACTTCAATAATATTCATACGACATCCTATAAATAATTTACATTACATAATTTATATTATATTATATATCAATAAAATAAAAATTTATATTGACATATAATATTCTTATATTAATATTAATAAATATATCAACAATTTTATTAATACTATTCTACTGGGGCTGATATTGGATTCGACAAAATATTCAAAAAACTATTAGTGCATGCCGAGGAACGGTGGCCTCGATAAAAACCGTAATTTTAATAAATGCAAAAAAACAAAACTACGCTTTAGCAGCTTAATAAACTAATAAAGCCCTTTTTTATTCTTAAAACTCTTAAAGAATAATATATAAAGGTTATAATAGAGAATCTCATATTCATGACGCTCATCATGAATATGAATCATAATTAAAAACATGAGATATGTGTTTAATATAGTTTTGTCTTTAAAACTAAAACACTAAGAAGTATCATAAAAGACTAAGCATGTAGTACTAAAGTTATATAGATATTTTGGACGCGGGTTCAAATCCCGCCAGCTCCATAAAGCAATAAACTATATTATTCCACTAAACAATATAATAAATATCTATATCAATATTTATCTATAAAATATAAATATATTAAAAAAAATTTTTAGACCAATTTAATTTTGAACTTAAAATATTAAAATAATGATAACTTTTAGGATGAATAAGATTTAAATAATTTTTACTTTTACGAACAATAATCTTATCATGTTCATCTACAGGTATCACTACTTGACTATCACAATTAATATTCACTTGTTTATCTGAATAAAATAATTTTAATACAATAATACTATTACTATGAATCACTATAGGACGAGAAAATAAAGTATGGGGAAATATAGATACCAAAATAATTGCTTCTAGAGAAGAAAATAAAATAGGTCCACCAGAAGATAATGAATATCCTGTAGAACCCGTTGGAGTAGATATAATTAAACCATCTGATTTCTGATAAAAAGAAAATTTTTGATCAATAAAAACCTCAAATTCTATCATATGAGTCACTTCTTCGGAATGCAAAAAAAATTCATTTAAAGCAATATAAACTCTTTTCTTATGATTTTTTACAATACTTACTTCTAATAAAAAACGACGTTCTATACTATATTCTCCAGATAAAATTTTCGATAATGATATAATAACAGTATCAGGATTTAAATCAGTTAAAAAACCCAGATTCCCTCTATTGACACCAATAATACTAATAGGATAATAAGATAATATTCTTGAAACATATAACATATTACCATCACCACCTACTACGATTGCTAAATCACATTTACTACCAATTTCCATTAATGTTCCAACACGAGCATTTTTAAAATTTAAAATTTTAGCAATACTACGTTCTATAACAACATTATAATTATTTTTAGTTAACCAATAATACAAAACTTTATGTGTAAAAAATGAACTTGAATATCTAGGATAACCTACAATAGCAATCCAATTAAATTTTTTTTTCATGTACTATATCCTAAATATATAAAATAAAAATAATAAAACATACTTATTTTCTTGAACAAAATATGAAAATCCTTATAATAAAAATATATTAATAAAATATAAAACAAAAAAAAAATGAAAACAGATCAACCAAAAAAAACTATTCATAATGATCAATACGATGAATATAATACATCTTCTCATCCCAAAAAACAAAAAAAATCAAAAATAAACAATCAACATCATGACACTATTATAAAAAATAAATTAAAACAAACACTTAAAAAAAATGAAAATCAAAAAAATAACAAAAAAAATAAATCTTCAATAACAAAAGAAAATGAAAAAATTAAAAACATGCTTTATGAATTAAATGAAACATTAAGTAATATAAAAAAAAAAAAAAAAGATATTCAATTACGTACACAAGCAAATATTGAAAACTTAAAAAAACAAACTGAACATAAAATAATCAATATTAAAAAAGAAGTTTTAAAAAATTTTTCAAAAATACTATCCAAAAATATTAATCATTTAAATATTATAATTCATAATACTAAAAATGGAATATTAGAACATCATACTATAATACAAGGATTAAAAATAATTACACAATCATTATTTAATACTCTTAAAAAAATTTAAAAACTTGAAAATACTATTTATCTGATATAAAAATATTCAAATTACCAAATAATTGGATTATCATTTTGACTTAATAAGATTCTATTAATTTTTGAAAAATGGCCACATCCAAAAAATCCTAAATGAGCTGATAACGGAGACGGATGTGAAGATTTTAAAATATAATGCTTTCGATTATCTATAATACTAGTTTTTTTTTGAGCATCTTTCCCCCACAATACAAAAATAATATTTTTTAAATATTTATTAATATAAAAAATAATACTATCAGTAAAATTATTCCAACCTAATGATATATGAGATCTAGGATGACCAGATTCAACAGTTAAAATAGTATTTAACAATAAGATACCTTGTTGAGCCCAATAATTTAAACAACCATTACCATAATCAAATTTCGGAATATATAAATCAGAAACTAATTCTTGATAAATATTTTTTAAAGAACCAGGAAGTTTACAACCTGGACGTACCGAAAAAGCTAATCCATGAGCTTGATTTTCTTGATAATAAGGATCTTGACCCAGAATGACTACTTTGATTTTATGAAAAGGAGTTAAATAAAACGCATTAAAAACATCACATCTTGGAGGATAAATTTTTTTTGTTAAACGTTCTTTAGACACTTTTAATAAAATATCTAATAATATTTTTTTTTGGCATATAAATATTTTTTTCCAATTCATATTTAAATTTTCATATTATTATATAAAAACATAAAATTATATCATTATAATACATTGCATATATCTTATATTACTAACATAAATAAAATACTAACACCAACAAATATAAATAAAAATAAAATATATAATAATATTAGTATTATAACAATTACAAAAATATTTTTATTATGTTGACTCATAATAATATACAAAGGAAATATTATGACATTAGTCACAAAATATGCACCAAACTTTATTGCACCTGCTATATTAAAAAACGGTACCATTATAAACAAATTTAATTTTCATAAAGAAATAAAAAACAAAATAACAGTCTTATTTTTCTGGCCAATGGATTTTACTTTCGTATGTCCAACAGAAATTATTGCTTTCAATAAATTATATTCAGAATTTAAAAAACGTAAAACAAAAATTATCGGAGTTTCCAGGGACTCAGTATTTGTTCATAATGCATGGAAAAATACACCAATCAAACAAGGAGGCATCGGTAATATTCAATATACTATGGTATCCGATATCCAAGGAATAATACAAAATGATTATAATGTTACTCACCCTCATATAGGAGTTGCATTAAGAGCATCTTTTTTAATTGATAAATACGGCATTATTAGACATGAAATTATAAATGATTTACCTTTTGGTAGAAATATACATGATATAATACGCATGATTGATGCAATTATATTTCATGATCAACATGGAGATGTCTGTCCCGCAAACTGGGAAAAAGGACAACGCAGTCTTCAACCTTCCAACGAAGGATTAATTCAATACTTCAACAAATAAATTCTTGAATATCAAACCTATAACACCAGCATAAATTCTATTTTGCTGGTCTTATACAAATCAATAAATAATTTATTTTGTATAATTAAAATAAATTATCATCATCTAAAACATCATCTACATCAGAATCTTGATATTCAACATATTCTTCACAATCGTGACTAATATTTGTATCTTTTGGTAATTCTGATCTAGAAGTTATATCATCTTCTACGTTGTTTGATGAAGTCATAGGATTAGAATCTAAGTATGTAGTATTTAATATATTATCCACACTTTTATCAGATAAATCATGATTAAATAAATTAGTTAACATATTTCCAGCCACCATACCTCCAGCAACACCTACTGCTGTTTGTAAAGCATTACTTAAAAAACTAGACGTACCTCCTCCACGACTCGTGTTATTTTTTGCAATACCCCCATTTTGAACATTCTCAGTTCCACCTTGAATCTGACGAGTATTAGGCGAAGAACTAGACTGTATATTCTCCATAGAAGAATGATTAAAAATATCATCATGTAACTGATTTGATAAAAACGAAGTATTATTAACATTTTTATTATTATTTTTATTTTTTAATAATTTAACTGCATTATTCAATCTGTTTATTACTGACTCCTGCACTAAAATTGTTTGTACCATATAATATATTGAATGACTTTGTTTAGATGATAAATTATGAATCATTTTTTCCGCTTCTTGATCTCGATGAGGAAATTGATATTCTGTATTTTGTAATCTGCAAAACAAATTTTTTATCATTTTTTTTTCTTCATCTTTCATAAGAGCTCCTATAGTTAAATAATCATGTTTATTATATAATATACATACATTAAAAAATAAAATAAATAATTTATTTCAATTATAATATAAATATTCAAAATAAAATATTATTTATTCATAAAAATTTTATTATAATATCATTTTACATTCAATAAAGAAAATAAATGAATTTAAAGAGAAATAATTATATGCAAGACCTTAAAAAAAATATAAAACAGGTCGACATTAAAAAAGAATTAAAATCTTCTTATTTAGATTATGCTATGTCAGTTATTATGGGACGAGCTTTACCTGATGTTCGTGACGGACTAAAACCAGTACATCGTCGAATACTATTTGCAATGAAAATATTAAATAACATTTGGAATAAACCATATAAAAAATCCGCAAGAGTTGTAGGTGATGTAATAGGAAAGTATCATCCTCATGGAGATACAGCTGTTTACGAAGCTATAGTACGAATGGCTCAAAATTTCTCTTTACGATACACTCTTATCGACGGTCAAGGAAATTTTGGATCCATTGATGGTGATTCAGCAGCAGCTATGCGATATACAGAAATACGAATGTCTAAAATAGCACATGAATTATTATCTGATTTAGACAAAAACACTGTAAAATTTTCTTACAATTACGACGAAACAGAAAAAATACCCGAAATTCTTCCAACAAAAATACCAAACTTATTAATTAATGGTGCATCAGGAATAGCAGTAGGTATGGCTACTAATATCCCTCCCCATAATTTAAATGAAGTCATTAATGCATGTTTAGCATATATTAAAGATAAAAAAATATCATTAAAAAAATTAATGCAATATATACCAGGTCCTGATTTCCCAACATCAGGTATTATAAATGGAAAACAAGGGATTGAAAACGCATATCGAACAGGAAAAGGAAAAATTTATATTAAATCCAAACATAAAATAGAAATTAATCCTAAAAATCAAAGAAAATCTATTATTATCTATGAAATCCCTTACCAAATCAACAAATCTAAATTAATTGAAAAAATAGCAGAACTAGTAAAAAATAAAAAAATTGAAGGAATACATGCTTTACGAGATGAATCTGATAAAGATGGTATGCGTATTGTTATAGAAATAAAAAAAAATACAATTATAGAAATATTACTAAATCAACTATATATACTGACACCTATGCAAATTGTTTTTGGTATTAATATGGTAGCATTATATCATGGACAACCAAAAACGATGTCTTTAAAAAATATTTTAAAATATTTTTTATTACACCGTAAAAATATAATCATTCGTCGAAGCATATTTGAATTAAATAAAAATAAAAATAAAGCACATATATTACAAGGATTAACAATTGCATTAACTAACATTAAAAAAATTATTACAATTATTAAAACATCTAATACAAATAAACATGCACAAAAATTATTAGCTACTCAAAAATGGATAATTGATGAAAAAATATCTAAAATTATTAATACAAAAAATATAGAATTAATTAATATACATAAAGAAAATTATAACATTGAAAATAAAAAATATAAATTTACAAAACAACAAATTCGATCTATTCTAGAATTAAAATTAAATAAATTAACTCATTTAGAATATAATAATATATCAAAAAAACACAATCAATTAATCAGTAAAATTAAATCAATAATACATATATTAAAAAATAATAACAACATTATGCAAGTTATTCAAGAAGAATTAAAAAATATTCAAAATACTTTTGGAGATAATAGAAAAACTGAAATAAAAAATAATGATATAGATTTTAATATTGAAAATACTATTACAAAGGAAGATGTAGTAGTGACATTATCACATTTAGGATACGTCAAATATCAACCATTATCTGATTATGAAGCACAACATAGAGGAGGAAAGGGTAAATCAGCTGCTAACACTAAAAAAGAAGATTTTATTGAAACATTATTAATTACTAATACACATGACACTATTTTATGTTTTTCAAATCAAGGAATATTATATAGAATTAAAGTGTACCAACTACCTGAAGCTAATCGACATTCACGCGGTACACCTATCATTAATTTATTACCGTTAAATCAAAAAGAAAGAATTACTGCAATCCTTAATTTTAATACATATGAAAATAATACCAATGTCTTTATGTCTACTGCACAAGGTAGAGTAAAAAAAACAGCATTACATGCATTTAAAAAACCCAGATCTACAGGAATCATCGCTATTAATTTAAAAAATAATGATGAATTAATAGGAGCATCATTAACAAATGGTCAAAATAATATTATGTTATTTAGCCAAAAAGGGAAAATAGTACACTTTCCTGAAAAAGAAGTAAGAAAAATGGGTAGAACTGCTTCTGGGGTACAAGGAATAAAAATAGAAAAAAATGATAAAGTTGTATCTCTATTAGTTCCAAAAAAAAATGGTGAAATTTTAACCGTAACAGAAAATGGATATGGTAAAAGAACTCAAATTCAACAATTTCCCATTAAATCGAGAGCTACTAAAGGAATTAGATCAATTAAAATAACAAAAAAAAATAGTATTATGATCAGCGCTATACAAGTATATGAAAATGATCAAATTCTTATTATTACTGATGCAGGAACATTAGTGCGTATACGCGTATCTGAAATTAGAACATTAGGACGAAATACACAAGGCGTTATTCTTATTCGAACATCTAAACAAGAAAAAGTTGTAGCATTACAAAAAATTTCTTAAAACAACCAATATATTTACAAAAAATAATTTATATTATATTAATTTACATTATTATAACAATATAATGATACACATATTTTAAAATTATTTTAATGCTGGTTATTTAATATGAATCAACATTTATCAGTTATCAAAAGAAATGGAACAATAGAAAAAATAAATTTAAATAAAATACGTAAATTATTAAAATTAGCATCACAAGGCTTTAAAAATATTTCTATATCTAAAATAGAATTGAACGCTACAATACAATTTTATGATCAAATAAAAACGGTTACTATTCACAAAATTATAATTAAATGTTCGGCAGATTTAATTTCTAAAAAAACACCTGATTATCAATATGTATCCGCTCGATTATCTATTGCATATCTAAGAAAAGAAGCATTCGGCACATTTCAACCACCTAAATTATATCAACATGTAAAAAATATGATAAAACTTAAAAAATATGATAAAGATCTTTTAAAAAATTATTCTCAACAAGAATATGAATATATGGATTCTTTTATCAAACATGATCGAGATATGAAATTTTCATATGCTGCCGTCAAACAACTAGAAAAAAAATATTTAGTTAAAAATAGAATAAATGGTAAAATTTATGAAAGTGCACAATTTTTATATATACTTATTTCAGCATGTTTATTTTCAAAATATCCTAAACATATTCGCATGAAATACATTCAAGATTTTTATAATGCTATATCAAAATTTAAAATTTCATTATCTACACCAATTATGTCTGGAGTACGTACACCTACCCGACAATTTAGTTCATGTGTTTTAATTGAATGTGCAGATAGTTTAGATTCAATTAATGCCACTTCTAGTTCCATTATAAAATATATATCACAAAGAGCAGGAATTGGAATTAATGTAGGTCAAATACGAGCAATTGGTAGTTCTATTAGAAATGGAGAAACATTTCATACAGGATGTATACCATTTTTTAAACATTTTCAAACAGCAGTAAAATCTTGTTCGCAAGGCGGAATTCGAGGAGGTTCAGCAACACTATTTTATCCAATATGGCATTTAGAAGTGCAAAGTTTAATTATTTTAAAAAATAATAAAGGTATTGAAGAAAACCGAGTACGACATGTCGATTATGGAATACAAATTAATAAATTCATGTACTTAAGATTACTATCTCAAAAATACATCACATTGTTTAATCCTGCTAATGTTCCAAAATTATATAAATATTTTTTTTCTGATCAAAAAAAATTTAAAAAACTATATATAAAATATGAAAAAGATGACACATTAAGAAAAAAAAAAATTAAAGCAATAGATTTATTTACACTAATCATGCAAGAAAGAACATCAACTGGAAGAATTTATATACAAAATGTTGATCATTGTAATTCACATAGTGCATTTAATCCCCATATTGCTCCTATTAAACAATCTAATTTATGTTTAGAAATTACATTACCTACTACTCCTATTCATGATATTCATGATAAAAATGCTGAAATTGCTTTATGTACATTATCTGCGTTTAATTTAGGTGTTATTAACAATTTAAAAGAACTAAAAAAATTATCAAATTTAATAGTAAGAGCTTTAGACGAAATCATTGATTACCAAATATATCCTATTTTTGCAGCAGAAAAAGGAGCTAAAAAAAGACGAGCATTAGGCATTGGAGTTATTAATTTTGCATATTATTTAGCAAAAAATAATGTTCGATATTCTGATGGTAGTGCAAACAATCTAACACATAAAACTTTTGAATATATTCAATATTATTTATTAAATGCATCTTGTAATCTAGCAAAAGAAAAAGGACCATGTGATTGGTTTAACCAAACGAATTATTATAATGGAATATTACCAATAGATACTTATAAAAAACATATTGATAACATATGTAATGAACCCTTACATTTAAACTGGAAAAAAATAAAAAATAAAATTAAAAAATATGGATTAAGAAATTCAACTGTATCAGCAATTATGCCATCTGAAACATCCTCTCAAATTTCCAATGCTACAAATGGTATTGAACCTCCAAGAAGTTGTATTACAATTAAAGCATCAAAAGATGGTATGTTAAAACAAGTAATACCAGAATATAAAAAACTAAAATCAAAATATGAGTTCTTATGGAATATACCAAACAACAACGGATATTTAGAATTAGTTGGAATAATGCAAAAATTCATTGATCAATCAATATCCACAAATACTAATTATGATCCCAAAAAATTTCCAAACAATAAAATACCAATGCAAATATTAATTAAAGATTTGTTAAAAGCTTATCAATTAGGAATAAAAACATTATATTATCAAAATACTAGAGATAGTTATATAGAATACAAAAATAAAAACTTTAATACAAATCATAATTATGATTGTACCAGTGGATCTTGTATACTATAAAAAATTTATTAATTACATATAGGTATTTAAACATGTTATACACAACATTTTCTAAAATAAATAATAACCAATTACAAGAACCAATGTTTTTTGGACAATCTGTAAATATAGCTCGATATGATCAACAAAAATATAAAATTTTTGAACAATTAATAGAAAAACAATTATCTTTTTTTTGGAGACCAGAAGAAATAGACTTATCTAAAGATCGTATTGATTTCAAAAAATTAAAAAAACACGAAAAACATATTTTTATTAGTAATTTACAATATCAAACATTATTAGACTCAATTCAAGGAAGAAGTCCAAATATAGCTTTTTTACCTATTATTTCTATTCCCGAATTAGAAACATGGATAGAAACATGGTCTTTTTCAGAAACTATTCATTCTAGATCTTACACACATATTATTAGAAATATAGTAAATAATCCTGCAATAATATTTGATAATATTATTTCTAATAAAAATATTTGTAATAGAGCAAAAGATATATCACATTATTATGATTTATTAATTACTATAACAGAATATTGGCATTTATTTGGATCAGGAACATATCAAGTAAAAAAAAATAAAAATATAGAAGTTAATATTAAAACATTAAAAAAAGCATTATATTTATGTTTAATTAATATTAATGTTCTCGAAGCAATTCGATTTTATGTCAGTTTTGCTTGTTCATTTGCATTTGCAGAATGTGCATTAATGGAAGGTAATGCCAAAATTATTAGATTAATTGCAAGAGATGAATCTTTACATCTGACTGGTACTCAACATATTATCAATATTCTAAAAAACTATGAAAATGATCCAATGATGAAAAAAATTATTAATGAATCGCACAACGAATCGATTCATTTATTCAAACAAGCGGCACAACAAGAAAAAAAATGGGCTGAATATCTATTTCAAAATGGTTCTATGTTGGGATTAAATAAAAATATATTATGGAAATATATAGAATATATTACTAATATAAGAATGCAAGCTATTAATTTACCTCATATTTTTCCAAAACAATCTAATCCTATTCCATGGATTAATAATTGGCTGATATCAGATCATGTACAAACAGCCCCTCAAGAGATAGAAAATAGTTCATATTTAACAGGACAAATAGATTCTAAAATAAAAAACCATGAATTCAAAAATTTCAAATTATAATCATAAGTATTATACTATAACATTAAATAATAAAATATATAAAATTCATAAAAAATACAAAAAATATTCATTATTAAAAATATTACAATTCAATCATATTCATATACTATATCAATGTCAAACAGGATATTGTGGTACATGTCGAATAAAATTAATAAAAGGAAAAATTAAATATTTTAATAACAATTTTATAGCTTTTCTTAATCCTGGAGAAATTTTATCATGTTATTGTACTATAAATAGTAATATCATCATTGCCATGTTATAAAACAAATACAAAAATTATTCTTGATCAGATTGTATTGCAGTTACTGCAATAGTATATACAATATCATCAATCGATGCACCACGAGATAAATCATTCACAGGTTTATTTAAACCTTGTAATATTGGACCTATAGAATATACCCCTAAAGATTGTTGAATAGCTTTATATGTAATATTTCCAGAATTTAAATCAGGGAAAATTAATACTGTTGCTTGACCTAACAAAGGAGATGATGGAGATTTAATAGATGAAATAAATTCATTGACTGATGCATCATATTGAATAGGACCATCAACCACTAAATCTGGCCTATTTTTTTTAATTAAAATCGTTGCTTGCCTTACTTTCTCTACTGATTCCCCTTGTCCAGATAACCCAGTAGAATATGAAAGCATTGCAATTCTGGGTTCTATACCAAATTTTTTAGACAAGTCCGCAGATTGAATAGCAATTTCCGACAATTGTTGAAAATTAGGATTAATATTTACTGAACAATCTCCATAAACTAATACATGATTTTTCAGTAACATAAAAAAAATTGAAGAAACTAAAGAAACATTTTTTTTTTTATTTACTCCAATAATCTGTAATGCAGATTTTAATACATCAATACTTGTATATCGTACACCGCATACTATACCATCAATTTCACCTACATGTAACATTAAAGATCCTAAAATTATATTACTATGATAAACAATTGATTTTGCTAATTCAAAAGTCATACCTTTTTTATAACGTAATTGTACTAATTTATGAACATAATTAAAATAAATATTTTTAGGATTAATAATATTAATATTTTTTGACAATATAATATTATTTGATAATGCAATTTGATGTATTTCATCAACGTTTCCTAATAATACACATCGTGCAATACCTAATTCATTTGCTATAGCAGCAGATTGGATAATACGTAATTCATTACCTTCAGGTAATAAAATACATTTATTAAGTTTCTTAGCATATTTTTTAAGATTATATAAAAATGAAAAAGATGACAGATGAGAAAAATATTTTTTTTTATTACATTTTGTATGAGAAATAATATATTTTTCATTTAAACAATTAGAAATATAATTACTTAATTTTTTTAATTGATTTTGATTATACTTCAAAATATTTATATGACATCGATTTATAATTAATTTAATAATATTAATATCTAATAAAGTATAAAAAAAAGAAATATTAAATTTTTTAATATCTTTCAAAAAACCATATTGTAATGTGTGACAATCTTTAACATTAAATAATATTATAGCATAAAAATTGAAAAAATTTAATTTTCGCTTAAGAATATGTATAAACTTATGAACAAAAATATCATATGAAATAATCAAAATAGAATGAGAATAATTATATTCATAATCAAATATTAAATTATCATAAAATAAAAATAATTTTACTACATTAACATTAAAATTTATTTTTAAAATTTTATGTACTTTTAATAATGTCAGTATTTTACTAATCGGATAAAATAACACATCACAATTATATCTAATATCAGCAATAATCGGTATATTATCAATACATTGTGATTTTATATGCTTACTAACACGATTAATATATATATCTTGAAAATTTAAAAAAGTATTATTAATTATAATACCTAAAAAATTGTTTGAAATATTGAAATTTTTTATTTTTTTTAAAAAAAAAATAATATTTTTATAATCATCATGAGAAAACACAAAAATTAAATCAGATTTTAAATGATACGACAAATCTAAATTTAAATCATTAATCAAAAAATTATGACTATTATTATTGACACCTTCAATCAATAAAATATCATAATATATTTTATTCTTCAAAAATAAATCAATACTATTTTCTAGTAAATACTTATTTTTAAATTTTTCTAAAAGAAAAAATTTTTTATTTATATGATGAGAATTAATAAAAGAAGTAGAAAAATATTTTTTTAAAATTAAACTAGTATCATCTAATACATCATAACAATTATGTAATTCATAAAATGGTTTAAAAAATAATACACTATGATTTAATTCTTCAAAAAAATTAATTAAACCTAAACTAATTATTGTTAAATTAATATTTTTTGATACTGGGATTAACATGATATTACGTTTCACAATTATCCTAAAATAAATTAAAAACTTTCATATATTATATCCCATAAATAAAATACATATAATTATCTAAAACATTTTACAGTTTCTTGTGCAATAATTAATTCTTCATTGGTAGGAATTACAAGAACTGGAGTAGTATCTTTTTTATTAATAAACCCATATTGGCCTGGTTGTAAACATTGATTTAATTGCATATCTAATCGAATACCTATCATAAATAATTTTATCATCGTTAATTGTCTCACTAAAATAGAATTTTCACCAATACCTCCAGTAAATATAATAGCATCTAAACGACCATCTAATAATGTAGTATAAGAAGCAATATATTTAGAAAGTCTATGACAAAAAATATCAACAGAACGTTTAGATGCAATTTCACGATAATAATTTTTTTCAATATATCTAAAATCACTCGTAACACCACCACTCAAACCTAAAATACCAGATTTTTTTATCAAAATATGTTGAATTTCATCTATAGTCATTCCTAAAACCATATGCATAAAAAATATTATAGCAGGATCCAAATCACCACTTCGCGTTCCCATAACTAATCCTTCCATAGGAGTAAATCCCATAGATGTATCTACACATATACCATTTACAATTACAGATACTGAAGACCCATTACCTAAATGACACGTAATAACATTGAAAGTATCAAATTGTATTTTTAATATTTCAGATGCAATTTTAGAAACATAATAATGACTCATACCATGAGCACCATAACGACGAACCCCATATTTTATATAAAAACTATATGGAAGAGCATATAAATAAGATGTTTCTGGCATATCTCGAAAAAATGAAGTATCAAAAACAGCTACATTTTTTTTAGATAAATGAGGAAAATATTTAATTGCAGATTTAATACCCAAAAGATTTATTGGATTATGTAACGGAGCATAAATAATATTATTTTCAATTTCTTGAATAATACAACTATTAATAATCTTGGATTCTGTAATCTTTTTTCCTCCATGAACAACGCGATGACCTATAAATTGAATATTACAAACAATTTTTTTATTTATATAAAAAATATGATTAATAATAAATTCTAAAGATTGAATATGTGATATATTATTCCCAATAATAGTATGATATTTAAATCTTTGATAATACCATGTAACAAAAGAATAAGATAAATATAAACGTTCAACTAAACCAAATACATACTTTCTTTCAGTATCAGGATTTAAAATAGCAAATTTTAATGAAGAACTACCAAAATTCAAAACTAAAACTAAATCATTTAACATAATTTTCTACACCTATAACTGAATTATATTTTATTAACAAAAACAAAAATATAAAATTTATTCATTAAAATAAAACAAAAATTAATATACTTTTTTCCCTAAAGTAATACGATAATATCCATTAAAATCAAAATAAGACATAACATCAAAAAAATTATATTTTTTAAATAAAAAATTAACCATTTCTTTCTGTTTCCATCCATGTTCTATAATTAAAAAACCTTGATTAAATAAAAAAATGTAAGCATATTTAATAATATGTTCAATATCTGAAAAACCATGATTTCTTGAAATCAATGCTCCACAAGGTTCAAACATACAATCTTTATTCATATATACAATTTCTTGTTCATGAATATAAGGCGGATTACTAACTATAATATTAAATTTTCTTTTAATAGCAGAAAACCAATTACTATAAAAAAAATAAACATTATTTATATTCAAATATTTAGCATTTTTTTTAGATAATGTAATAGATTTTAAAGAAGAATCAATGCCAATAATATTACAATAAGGTCTTTCATGAGCTATAGATAAAGATATACAACCAGAACCACAACCTAGATCTAAAACACTATCATACATATTAATTCTTTTTAAAATTTCTTGAACTAAAAATTCAGTTTCTTTTCTAGGAATTAAAACATATTTTGATATTCTAAATACACAAGACCAAAACTCTTTTTTCTTTATAATATAAGAAATAGGTTCGCAATTAATACGACGTCTGACAAATATATTTAATAAAAAAATTTGAGAAGTACTTAAAAAAATATTATTAAAAATATAAATCCAAGTTCTGGATTGTTGAACAGTATAACTAATAATCATTTCAGAATCTAATTGAGGTGTACGAAAACAATATAACAAATTTGATATATATTGCAACCAAAATTGAATTTTCAAATTATTAAAATTATTTATACTGTGATAAAAAATCAGCATGATATTCTTGAATAATTGGTTCTATTAAAATATCTAAATTTCCATTCAATACATCATCTAAACAATATAAAGTTAAATTAATACGATGATCAGTAATACGATTTTGAGGGAAATTATACGTTCTATTACGATCCGATCTATCTCCACTACCCAACAAATTACGACGAATAAAAGCATTTTCTTTATTCCGCTTATCTTCTTCATAAGCATGAATTCTAGAAGATAAAATTGATAAAGCTTTTGCTTTATTTTTATGTTGCGATCGTTCATCTTGACATTCTACTACCATTCCTGTAGGAAGATGTGTAATGCGAATCGCTGAATCTGTTGTATTAACATGTTGCCCACCGGCTCCAGAAGATCTAAAAGTATCAATCTTTAAATCATTAAAACAAATTTTGAAATTTTCAGATTGTAAAACTTCTGGAATAACAGCCACTGTACAAGTCGATGTATGTACTCTTCCTTGTGATTCTGTTTGAGGTATACGTTGTACACGATGTCCTCCTGATTCAAATTTTAATCGACCACATGCCCCTAAACCAGTCACACGAAAAATAATTTCTTTAAATCCCCCTTTATCACCTTCATGACAATTCATCACTTCTACACTCCAATGACAATGTTCTGCATATCGTCCATACATACGAAACAAATCACCAGCAAAAATAGCAGCTTCATCACCACCAGTAGCAGCACGAATTTCAATAAAACAACTTTTTTTATCATTAGGATCATGAGGTAACAATAAACGTTTTATTTTGTTTTCTAAATTATTTTTTATTTCCCTAAAGTTTGCTAATTCTTCCTCCACTATACTTAACATTTCAAGATCATTTAATAACTTTGATGTTAATTTTATATCTTTATTTACTTTTTTCCATTTAAGAAAATATTTTATTAAATTAGATAACCTTAAATATTCTTTAGATAAATCCTTAAACTTCTCTTGATTATGAATCAATTTAGGCTGTGTTAACATGTTTTCAATATCTTTAAATTTTTTATATAACTTTTCCAATTTATTAATAATAGAAATTTTCATATAATATACTCAAACAATACTAGATTCATATAACTATTAATATATTAATACAATAAACAAAATTATTATATATAATATATTCAAAACTATAAAATAAAAATAATATGTAATATTACATGATAAATAAAATTAATTTCACTAATTACAATAATAAATGAAAATACATATGATTAATAAATAATAAACTTTATTAGGAAACATTATGTCTAATATGAAAATATTCTGTGGTAATTCAGTACCCCAATTATCTTCTTTAATCGCTAAAAAATTATATATTAATTTAAGTAATGCTACTATAGGACGTTTTAGTGATGGAGAAATTAGCGTACAAATAAATGAAAACGTTCGAGGTAGTGATATTTTTATTATACAATCAACATGTTTCCCAACAAATGATAATATTATGGAATTAGCTGTTATTATCGATGCATTAAGACGAGCATCTGCTGGAAGAATTACAGCAGTTATTCCATATTTTGGATATTCAAGACAAGATCGAAGAGTAAGATCAGCACGAGTACCAATCACAGCAAAAATTGTTGCAGATTTTTTATCTAATGTAGGCATTGACCGTATTTTAACAGTTGATTTACATTCTGAACAAATACAAGGTTTTTTTGATGTTCCAGTAGACAACGTTTTTAGTAGTTTCATTATTTTAGAAGATATACAGAAAATGAAACTAAATAATCCTATAATTGTATCACCTGATATCGGAGGAGTAATACGATCTCGAGCCATATCAAAATTATTACATGATACTGATATGGCAATTATTGATAAAAGAAGACCTAAATCTAATATGGCACAAATTATGCATATTATTGGAGATGTGTCAGACCGAGATTGTATTTTAATTGATGATATTATTGATACAGGTAATACTGTATGTCAAGCAGCTGAAGCATTAAAAAAACATGGAGCTAAAAAAGTCTTAGCATATGCAACACATCCTATATTTTCTGGTCATGCTTTAAATAATATTAATCGATCAAATATCAACCAAATTATTGTATGTGATACTATTCCTATATCAAAAGATATTAAGTTGAACAAAAAAATTCGTACCTTAACTTTATCAAAAATGTTATCAGAAGCAATTCGAAGAATTAATAATGAAGAATCTATTTCAGAAATGTTTGAATATAAAAAATGCATCAAAACATATCTAAGAAAATAATATTTACTATCAATAAACTAATTCTTTGGTATAATATTTTGAATATTATATTTATTTTTAATAAATAAAATCACTTCTGAAACTAAAAAAAAAGAACCAAATACTAATATTATATCTATTGATTGAACAATTTTAAATATCTTATGAAAAGCATGTGCTACATCATTACACAATATTGATTCATTAGGTAAACAAGATTTTAAATAATTTATATTAATACTACGATATGTTTTTAATGGAACATAAAACCATAAATTAACAATATTTAATAAAGGTAAAATTGTATTCATAATATCTTTATCAGATACCATACCGATAATACTATATATTTGAAAGTTTTTTTCTTTCTTAAATAATATTAATTGTTTTAATTGATAATATAAATAATTAGAAGCATGAGGATTATGTGCAACATCCACTATAATTTGAGGATTATTAACAATAATATGAAAACGACCTGGTAAAAAAACTTGATTAATAGATTGTTGAAACAATTTATGACATATAACATATTGAGACACTCTTAACGCTGATACAGCAGTCGCAACACTAGATAATGATAATTTTGGAATAGGTAATTGATATAATCCCCCAAATTTATCATAAAAATTCCAATAATCTCGTATTTTTACCCAATTCCATTCATATAATAATCTATTTAATCGAACATGAAGACGACTAGATATTTTATATATAATATTGGGAATATTTTTAGTGCCTATAATAATATCAATACCTTTTCTGAAAATACCTGATTTTTCTGAAGCAATACTATTTCTAGTATACCCTAATAAATGCATATGATCCAATTCTATATTTGTAATAATAGCTATATTAGGATCAAGAATATTAGTAGCATCTAATCTTCCCCCAATACCCACCTCTAAAATAATAATATCTAAATATTGTTGTTTAAATATTAATAAAGCAGATAAAGTTATAAATTCAAAATACGTTAACAAAATATCCTTTCGAGCTAATTCTATACTATAAAATATAGTAGTATGTATAATATCATCTATTATATATTTTCCATTAATTCGAATACGTTCATAATAATTTATTAAATGAGGTGAAGTGTATAAACCGACTTTATACCCTGCATTTAATAAAATCCTTTCTAACATATAACAAGTACTACTTTTCCCATTTGTTCCAGAAACTGTAAATATAAAAGATGAAGATTTAAGTAAACCTAATTTTTTTGCTACTATCATTATACGACTTAATGAAAAATGAGTGCATATAGGATATATTCTTTCAATATATGACAACCATGAACATAATGATGTATTAGCATTATACATTTTTAAACTCATATAGTAGTATCTCGTTAATAATACTGCAAATGATTATCTTAATAAATTAAATTTTGAAATAAAATTATAAAATAAATAACAAAATAGAATAATACTAACTAAAATAGCATAAATATTACCTATAATATACAAAAAACTATTCAATATCATTTTTACAGAAAGAAAAATCATAACTAACGATATTAAATATTGAATATAATATAACTTACTCATAATATGAACAACAATAAAATAAATAGAACGCAACCCTAAAATTGCAAAAAAATTAGATGTTATAATAATAAATGGGTCATGAGTAATAGAAAAAATTGCAGGAATACTATCTATAGAAAATATAATATCACTTAATTCAATAATTATTAACGCAATAAATAAAGGAGTAACATATAATAAATTTTTATAATAAATAAAAAATTTCTCTCCCTTTAAAGTTGGGAGAATATGAAAAATATTATTTATATATTTTAATAATATATTCTTGTTAATATCTTTATAACCAGAATTATCAAAAAAAAATATTTCCATTCCAGTAAATAATAAAATTATACTAAATAAAAAAATTATCCAATTCCAATATAACAATACCCAATATCCAATACAAATAATTAATCCTCGTAATATAAAAGTAATTAATATACCAATAGATAATACTTTTCTATGTAATTGAATAGGAATATGAAAATATTGAAATACAAAAAAAAATACAAAAATATTATCTATTGAAAATGATTGTTCTATAAAATATCCTAACCAAAACAAAATCAAATTAGCATTAGCAACAGTAATATTCACATACCTTGTATAAAACATCCAATAAAAAAAAGAAAAAATACAAGTAAAAAAAAACCAAAAAAATAAAAAAAAATAAGATTGTTGTAATATATTATATTTATGTAAATATTTTTTTTCTAAAAATAAATTAAAACATATACAAATTATAATAATACTAAAAAAAATTATCCAAATCATTATCCAATGAATAGAATTCACAACATATACCTTAATTAAACTAAATCACAAACTTATATTCTAACATTCAATAATTTCATAACAATGTATTACTAACATGTATAATATTTATTAATATTTTCGGATAAATACCTAAAAATATTATTAACATAGAAAATAAAAAAATAATCACTTCTAAAATCTTATATTCATTATACTTAATAATACTACTATTTAAATGAACGTGATTATAAACATACAAATTTAATATAACTTTTAAATAATAATATATACTTAATCCAGAATTAATTAATATTATACTAATTATTAACCAATCAAACTGGTATATAGTTAAAAAAATAATATAAAATTTTGCAATAAAACCCAAAGTTATTGGTATACCTAATGATGAAAAAATAAAAATAGTCATTGCTATAGCTAATATTGGTTTATTCCAAAATAAACCTTTATAAAAATTAAAATTACTAATTTTCACATTATATATATTACGTACAATAATTAATATACTAAATATACCAATATTAGAAATTAAATAATTAATCAAATATATTAAAGCTGCTTCATTAGCCATATTATAATTATTAATAAATAATAAAGTTATTAATATATAACCCATATGTGCAATAGAAGAATAACCAATTAATTTTTTAATATCTTTTTGAAACACAGAACACATACTACCAAAAAATATCGAAAATACTGCAACATATTTTACAATTTTATATAATATTTGCGTATGACTATAAGGAAAATAAAAAAATAATTTTATTAATATACCAAAAATTGAAACTTTTATAATAGTAGTAAAATAAATTAAAATTAACGAAGAAATATTTTCATAAATCTCAGGCACTAAAAAATGAAAAGGAAAAACAGACAACTTAAAAAATAAAGATATTAATAATATACCTAAACCAAACAATAAAATATTATTGTTTTCATAATTATTAATCAATAAAGAAATTTTAATATTACTAAAGTTTAGATTTCCACATATAAAATATATTAATACTATACTAAATAATATAAATAAAGAAAATATACTCGATAGTATCACATATTTTAATGCAATAATTAAAGATTTCTTTTGAGAAAAAGAATATTGAACTAACCCTATTACGGGTAATGACATTAATTCTATCCCTATAAAAAAAGAAATCAGATGATTAGACACAACTAATAACATACCACCTAAAATAGAAAAAAGTATCAATAAATAAAATTCTTCTTTATATGACACAATATGCTGTAAATACAAAAAAGATAATATACTAATACATAAACCAGAAAATAAAATCATTAAAATATATAAAATAGAATAAAAATTCATATACATTAATGCCATTACATAAATTGGAATAACCATATATATTACTAATAATGATAATAATGATATAATAAAACTAAAAATAATAAAAAAAAATACAAAAGTACAATTTCTATATACAATAATAGATAACATAATTAAAAATATACTAACTATTAAAACTAAAAATGGAAACAACGTAATTACTTGCCCAATAGATATCAGCATATTAACAAAACCTTACTTTGATTTTGAAAAATAATATTTTTCATTAAAAATGAACAGTATGTAAAATATTGTCTGGAAAAAATCCAAAAAATATAATACTAACAAGTAAAAATATAATGACCAAAAACTCACAACAATTAATTGGAGAACACTGATAATAATTAGTATTTCTTAATGAACCATAAAAAACTTTATGTACAATATTCAATGAATAAATTAAAGAAAACAATAATCCAAAAATTAATAAACCTAATAATTTAGGAAAAACAGTAAAAATTCCCATTAACATCATAATCTCACCAATAAAATTAGCTGTCCCTGGAACATTCAAATTTGCAAAAAGAAAAAATAATACAAACCCTGGAATCCAATTAATACATAAAGACAAACCACCTAATTGAACAATATTATTGGTCTTCACACGAATATACAGTTGATTAAATAAAATAAATAATGCTGATATTGATAATCCACTAAAAATCATATCCATGATAGCACCTTCATACGAAATAATATTTTTAGAATATATAGCAATTAAAATAAATCCCATATGTGAAATAGAACTATATGAAATAATCTTTTTGATATTTGTTTGAGCATAAGCCATCCATGATCCATAAAAAATCGTAGTAATACCTAATAATATAACACAATATAAAAATATATATGGGATATCTGTAAACATACTCATATTAAACCTAATTAATCCATAAGCACCGACCTTTACTAACATGCCAGACAAATCTACAGATCCTACAATAGGAGATTTTTTATGCATATCAGGTAACCAACTATGCAACGGAACAATAGGCATTTTAACTGTAAACGCAATAAAAAATCCTAACATAATTAAAAATTCTAATACAGGATTTATATTATGAATATGAATTAATCTATTATAATCAAATGTCCAAATGTGCATTTTATTATAATAAACACAAGATAATAATAAAATAGAAAATAACATTACCATACTAGATAATTGAGTATAAATCAAAAATACATTAGCAGTCTTAATTCGACTTGTTATACTATATTTATTATCACCCCAAAAAATAATTAAACAATATATTGGAATAAACATTATTTCCCAAAAACAAAAAAATAAAAAAAGATCAATAGATAACAAAACACCAAGAGTACCAATTATAATCCATAATAAATTAAAATAAAAAAAACCTTGATATTTCTTAACGTTATCCCATGAACATAAAACCGATATGAAACCTAAAAAAGTTGTTAAAATAATCATTAGGATTGATAATCCATCTAAAGCAAAATGCAATTGAATTCCAAATCTTGGTATCCAAGGTGCTATAAACTCTGCATTCCAATGTGTATGTAGTACAATCATATCGTGCAAATAAAAATATTGTAACCACAAAAATATTGAAAAAATAAATAATATTAAAGTCGTTATTAACGCAATCCAACGAGATATTTTAATATGTATCCAATCCAACATCCAACATAGCAAACTACCTAAAAATGGAATAATAACTAACAAAGTAAGAAACATGTAATAAAACCTTATTTATTTATTCATTCTTATTTTTATTATATAAAATAATAATAATTACTATATATAACATAAAATTTATTAAAACTTGCATCTATTATATATGTTATTCAAATATATAATATAATTGAAATTAATCCTGTTATCATTGCAATAATATAAAAATGTAAAATTTTATATTCAAAAAATAATAAAAAAACATTAATTTTTTGTATTATGAATAATATTTTTTTACTTATTATACTAAAATAATCACATTTTAAGAATTGAATCATAATTAAATATGGTTGAATGAATAACATTTTGTATATATTATCAATACTTAAACTATGAAACAATACATTAAAAATAAACAAAAAAATCTTATTTTTTAACATAATTTTCGTTAATTTATAATTTAAAATACAAAAATAATATGCTATCCCAATACCTAAAATAATTAATAAAGATGTATAGTATTCTAAATTGATTTTATTCATATTATTATATGTTACTTCTGAAAATATACCTGATAAATTAGGCAAAATATAAATTCCAATACAAGTAGAAAATATCGATAAAGTTATTATCGGAAAATAATGTATCCACCCTGTAGGTTGAACAATTTTAAAATCTTGATATCTTGTATAAAAAATATGAAAAATTAAACGAAAAATATATATACTAGTTAAAAAAGATGAAAATAATGATAAGATAAAAAATACAATAAAATGATGCATAAAAATATAAAACAAAATATCTCCTTTACTATAAAATCCTAAAGTGAGTATTGGAAATGCCGATAAAGAAGAACCTCCAATTAAACAGCAACAATATAAAAAAAATAACTTATTCTTTAATTGACTACCCATTTTAAAAATATTTTGTTCATGTTTACAAGTTATAATTAAAGAACCAGCAACTAAAAATAGTAAAGCTTTAAAAATAGCATGAGCAATTAAATGTATAATAACAGCACTCCACGCACCAACACCTAGACCTAAAAACATATATCCAATTTGACTCATGGTAGAATATGCTAATATTTTTTTTATATCTTTTTGTACTAACGCTAAAAAACTAGACCATAATAGTGTTAACCCACCGATAACACCTACTAAATATAAAATATATGGTGTTAAAATAAATAAATTATGATTTCTCGCAATTAAATATACTCCTGCAGTCACCATAGTAGCAGCATGTATTAAAGCTGAAACAGGTGTCGGTCCTACCATAGCTTTTGGTAACCAAGTATGCAAAGGTATTTGAGCAGATTTTCCAATAGCACCAAACAATAAAAACAAAGTAATACAATTTAATATCGGTGTATACTTAATTAATCCAATTTTCACCATAAATTGAATTTCATAAAAATTAAAAGTAAAATAGTGAAAATATATCATTATTATAGAAAATATCAAAAATAAATCTCCTATTCTTGTCATAATAAGAGATTTAATTGCAGAAAATACAACTTTTTTTTTAAAAAAATAAAAATTAATTAATAAATATGAGCAAATACTAACACCTTCCCATCCTACATACATCAAAAGAAAATTATCCGATAAAACTAATAATAACATATTTGCTACAAATAAATTCATAAGAGCAAAAAACTTTTTATTACCTTTTTGATGTTTCATGTACCAAATGGAAAATATATAAATTAAAAATGCAATACAAACAATCATAGTTACAAAAGATAAAGATAACATATCTAATATTAAACAAACATCAACTTTAATATTATTTACATGCCACCAAACCCATAAATTATTAAAAAAAATACAATTTTCATTTACAAAAAAAAATATCCATATAAAAAAAACTATTAACATAGAGAAAAAAATAGAACCAACACCTATAATAATAGTCAATTGTCGTGATAAAAAGTTTTTAAAAAAAGATAAAATAATAAAACTAACTATAGGAAATGTAATTATTAACGAAATACTATTCATTATGTATCTCACTTAATTTTTCAACATGTAGAATTCTATTATTTTTCCAATAACATTGTAATAATAATATTAAACTAATACTAGCTTCTACTGCTGACAATGTAATAGATAAAATATACATTATTTGCCCATCTGATTGATACCAATAATGACTAATCAATACAAAAGATAAAACAATAGCATTCATCATAATTTCTAAACTAATTAACATAAATAATAAATTCCTAAATATCATTAAAGATGTTAAACCAATAAAAAATATAATAAAAGCAAACAACAAAGCATCAAACAAAGAAATCATATTACTAATCCTTATTTTTATTAACAAAAATATTTTTTAATTGTTGATTATTTGCAATAATTAATACCATGATTAAAGCAGATAATAATAACAATGATGCAAATTCAACAATTAAAATATATGGTCCAAATAAATTAATACCTAAAACATGTAAATTTATTTCTGAACGAATAATATATTTATCTCGAAAATATAACAATTTTCTAAAAATTAATAATAAAAATAAAATAAATAAAACTATTGGATACAACCACATCAACAATCTATTTTTTTTATTTCTTTTTATTTTTTCATTCAAATCAAACATCATTACTGAAAAAATAAAAAGTACCATAATAGCTCCTGCATAAATAATAATCTGTAATACTCCAATAAAATAAGATCCTAATAAAAAAAATATTGCAGATGTAGAAATAATTGATGCAGAAAGATAAAATAAAGAATACACAATATTATTCTGAAAAACAGATAAAATAGTAAATACCACAGTTAATAAAGAAAAAAAATAAAACATCAATTTCATGATATATATCCTAAGGTAATAAATCTTTAGTATCAATAGGCATAACATGAAGATTACGATCTTTGAAATGTTTTTTGTGAACTGATACACCAGATTGTTTATAAAAATTATAATCAGAATATTTCCCAAATCCAGAAATCAATAAATCATTTTTTTCAAAAACTAAATTTTTTCTATCAAAATCACTTAATTCAAAATCTGGTATTAATTGAATAGCTAAAGTCGGACATGCTTCTTCACATAAACCACAAAAAATACAACGCGAAAAATTAATTCGAAAAAATTTTGGAAACCAACGTCCTGATTGCGTTTGAGATTTTTGCAATGATATACAACCTACTGGACAAACCACAGAACATAAATTACATGCTACACAACGTTCCTCCCCTTTTTCATTCCTTGTTAAAACTACTCTACCTCGATATCGTGGAGCAAGATAAACAGATTTATCTGGATATAAACGCGTTTCCCGTTTTGAAAAAATATTTCTAAAAGTTAATAAAATACTTCTAATTTGTGTCAAAAACCCTAAAATAATATTTTTTAAATACATAAATTAACCCATATATAATAATATAAAAGCAGTAATAATTAAATTTAATAAAGTAATTGGAAGACAAAACCTCCAACCAAAATATAGTATCTGATCATACCTTGGACGAGGTAATGAAGCTCGTATTAAAATAAAAAACATAATACAAAAAAAAGTTTTAAATAAAAAACAAAAACTATTAGAAAAAAATGGACCATACCACCCGCCTAAAAATAATACTGTAATTAAAGAGGATATAGTCATCATGGAAATATATTGACCAATAAAAAATAAACCAAACTTCATGCCAGAATATTCAATATGATATCCATCAGCTAATTCTTGTTCAGACTCAGGTTGATCAAAAGGGTGACGATGGCATAACGCTAAACCAGAAATCAAAAATGTTACAAATCCCAAAAATTGAGGAATAATATTCCAAATAAAAATTTGTGAATTTACAATATCAATCAAATTAAATGACCCTGATCGTACTACAACGCCTAATATTGATAACCCCAAAAATACCTCATAACTTAATGTTTGTGCCACAGATCGTATTGCACCTAATAAAGCATATTTATTATTACTCGACCAACCAGCAAATAGAATAGAATATATCGAAAAAGAAGCCATCATAAAAAAAAATAAAATTCCTATATTTATATTAATAATAAAATAATTACTATCTATAGGAATAATCGCCATAACCAATAATAATGAAATAAATGAAACAATCGGTGCTATAATAAAAATAAAACGTTTACTAAATGATGGAACCCAATCTTCTTTAAATAAAATTTTAATCATATCTGCAAATAACTGTAATGATCCCCATGTTCCAACCCGATTAGGTCCATATCGATTTTGAAACAATCCCAATACACGACGTTCTACAAAACTTAACATAGCACCCAAAAATACAATCAATAATACAATCATCATTACAAAAATATAACAATTAATTATTTTAATAAAATTCATAACAAAAAGTATCATATATAATCTATATTATACCTCGTATATTTTTAATTTTATAACCTATTAAAGAACGTGGTATACCTGGTATACCTACAGGTAATCCAATATTATAACTTGTTAATTTTGAAGAAAATTTAATAAAAAATTGAAATATTTTTCCTAAATAATAAAATTCAATACGAACTTTTTTATCCAATTCTTTTTTATGATACAAACTGATCAAAGCATAAATTTTATAAAATTTTTCCTTTATTTCTAAAGATTGATAACTCATTTCTTCACTTCCTAATAATAAATAATACGGAATAACACACCATTGTTTTTTTATAATTATACTCATATCATGATATTTGGGTTTAAAAGTATATGAAACATTTGAATTTTTCAATGGAAATAATCGAACACCAGAATCAAAATTTAATTTACTAAATTCATATTTATTCCATAACTGAGAAGAATTCCAGCCAGGAGACCAAATAAAAGGAACATACTGAGAATATTTTACTGAATTTTGATTTCCTTCCATAGAAAAAGAAAACATAGTATCATAATCAATTTTTTGCATCGGTTCATGTATATTTTTATGTATATTAACAGCTGTTCTGCTACTAGCACGATGAGGTAACCGAGCAATTTTTTGTCCATAAATTCTGAAATTTGCATCAGGAGCAATATTTTTTATATTTTTAAAAATATGAATATTTTGTGTATATTCTTGAATAACAGTATCAAACTGAATATGACTAAATTTTTGTATTTTATTACTCTGAAAATAAATTTTATATAACCATTTCCATCCTTCTAAAATACACGATTTATGATCATACCATACAGGATTAAAAGAAGAAAAAAATCGCTGTGCTCTACCTTCATAATTAATTACCGTACCAGAACTCTCCGAAAAATTCGACAATGGCAAAAATATAGTACTCTTATTAATTATCTTATGTATTTGATGATCTAATACGATAATATTATTGACTTTTTTTAAAATCGGATTTAATACCTCTTCAGATATATGACGATATAAATTATTTTCTAAAATGATTAACGTATCAACCATATTATTATCACACTTATCTAACACATTTTCCAAAGACATATGAGATAATATACCTACCCCAATACTATTAACAGCAGGTGTTAATAAAACTAAACCTACATCTTTATACAAATTCTTTAACCCTTTTGCTATATTTACAGAAGATTGAATTAAATTCATACTTCCAGAATGAGATCCAGAAATAATTAATGGTTTTTTACACAACATTAATGCATTTACAACAATATCAATCTCATTATTACATGATGAATTAAGACAATTTAAATTTTTTTTCATATTACAAATTCGATTTTCAATCGAAAAAGCAAAAATTTCTTGTTCTTGTATGGAACCATAATAATTTAGAGCAGCAATATCATCTAATTTAGTCTCATGAGTATGCAAAATATATACACATTTTTTGTTATTATAAGAAATATTTAACATTGCAGCACTATGCCATTTAGGAATATTTTTATAATTCACATTATTATTACAATTATTTCTTTTCGCAGCTTGTCTAACAGATAATGCAATCATAGAAGCAGTTTGAGTAATATCTTCACCAATAATTAAAATCAAATCATATTTTTCTATTTCTGGTAATGTTGGAACATAAATACCACTATTCTCTAAAACATCTATAATTAATTTTACACAATTATGATCCATATCCAACATACCACTAGAAAAATTATCTTTCCCAACTAATTTTCGTAAAGAAAAATTATTTTCTATACTCGATCTAATAGAACCAATACCAATAGTGCATGTAGAATTACATAATATATTTGATATTAATTTAATAGTATCTTTTTTTTTTAAAAATTTTTTATCATTTATAATATTTATAAACGGTTGTTTATATCGTTTTTTAACATTAACATAATTATACCCAAAACGTCCTAAATCACATAAAAAATAACGATTAATAGAATGATGATATCTATTCTCTACTTTATTTAATTTACCATATCTTTCACCAATAATAATATTACATCCAACACAACAATGTTGACAAATACTTGGAGAATATTGTAAATCCCATTTTCGATTATAATTTTGAGAATATATTTTATCTGTAAAAACACCCGTCGGACATACTTCAACTAAATTACCTGAATATTCACTTTCTAAAGTACCATCCTTAAATCGTCCAAAATAAACATTGTTACTAGTGCCATAAACTCCAAAATCAGTACCATCTGCATAATCTCTATAATATCTAACACAACGATAACAACTAATACAACGATTCATTTGATGTGATATAAAACTACCTAAATATTGATTACGATGTGTACGTTTAGGAAACATATAACGACGAATATTATGTTTAACCATCACCGTCATATCTTGTAAATGACAACTACCACCTTCTTCACATACCGGGCAATCATGAGGATGATTAGTCATTAATAACTCAATAATACCTTTTTGATTTTTTTGAACCTCTCGATCAATAGTAGAAATTATCATATTATCTGAAACAGAAGACATGCAAGACATAATAATTCTACCTGTATTATCATAAAACGTAGAATATTGTTTAACAGCACATAATCTGCATGATCCAACACTACCCAACGCTGGATGCCAACAAAAATAAGGAACATCTATATTTAACGATAAACATATTTGTAATAAATTGTATGATGAATCTACATAATATTTATGACTATTTATAAATATTATAACCTTATCCATAATCTAATACCCCAAAAACAATATATAATACATATTTAAACATTCCAATACATAAGTAATATTTTAAAAATCTAGTTTAAACATATTGGATTGAATATTCGGACTAACATCTAAAATATTTTTTGAATTTTGAACATCTATTCCATCTTCAAATTCAGATCTAAACAATTTTATTGCACTTTGTAACGGTTCTATAGCTCCTGGAGCATGTGCACAAACAGTTTTTCCAGGACCTAATTGTATACATAAATCTTCTAATATTTCAATATCACCTTGTCTTCCAGATTTATTAACCATAGATCTCAAAATTTTTACAATCCAAGGTAACCCATCTCTACAAGGTGTACAAAAACCACATGATTCACGAGCAAAAAACTCTTCCAAATTACATACTAATGATACAATATTAACAGTATGATCTACCACCATTCCAATACCAGTCCCAAATCTACTCCCTGCTTGAAAAATACTTTCAAAATCCATTTTTACATCAATATTATCACCAATCAAAAAATCTGTACTCGCTCCACCAGGTTGCCAAGCTTTTAATAACAAACCTTTTTTCATACCTCCAGAATAGTCTTCTAAAATCTCTCGAGCAGATATACCAAATGGTAATTCCCATAATCCAGGATAATTAACTTGGCCAGAAAAACCCATTAACTTTGTTCCTTGATCTTTACTACAAGATAAACTTTTATACCAATCAACACCATGTAATAAAATAGAAGGAATATTAGATAATGTCTCAACATTATTTACACACGTAGGTTTACCCCACAGCCCAACACAAGCAGGAAATGGAGGTTTAATTCTTGGATTAGCACGACGTCCTTCTAAAGAATTAATCAAAGCTGTTTCTTCTCCACAAATATATCTTCCAGCACCAGTATGAACAATAATATCAAGACTAAAATCACTTTTTAAAATATTATTGCCTAAATAACCAAATTGTTTTGCTTCACTAATAGATCTTTTTAATATCCTCTCTGCATCTATATATTCACCTCTTAAAAAAATATAAGCTCTAGAAATGTCTAATGCAAAACTGGCAATTATGATACCTTCAATTAATTGATGAGGTATTTTTTCTAATAAAAATCGATCTTTAAAAGTCCCTGGTTCCATTTCATCAGCATTACATATTAGATATCTCGGAATACCAATTTCTTTCTTTGGCATTAAACTCCATTTAACGCCAGTATAAAAACCTGCACCACCTCGACCTTTAAGTTCAGAACATTTAACAATATCAATAATTTCTTTTTTTTCTAAATTTTTTAAAACCATTTTTAAAGCAGAATATCCATTTTTTTGACAATATTCATTAATATAAACTGTATTTTCTTCATTATCTAACCACCAAGTTAAAGGATGAGATTCAGGCTTCTTGAATATTTTTTTCATTTATATTTCTCTAATAAAATAGGTATACCATCAGTATTCACTCGTGAATAAGTATTCTCATTAATCATAATTACAGGAGCTTTATCACAACTTCCTAAACACGAAACAGGTAATATAGTAAATCGATTATCACAAGTAGTTTGACCAGGGCAAATATTTAAAATAGTTTTTAATTTATTAACAACATGTTTATAACCCAACATATAACATACAACACTATCACAGTATCGAATAATATGACGACCTACAGGTCGACGATATATCTGATTATAGAAAGTAGCTATTTCCTCTAAACTACTTTCTGAAATACATAATACTTTTGCAATTTCTTGCATCATATTATCAGAAATCCACCCTCTGGTACGTTGAACAATTTTTAACGCTTCAATAGATACAGATTTAGAAGTTTCATAATTTTTTTTTTCTTCTAATATCTTGCACAATTCTAATTTATTTAGCTTATCTTTATTAAACATAATTTTATATTCTATTATAATATTTAACGATCTACATCAGACATAACGAAATCAATGCTTCCTAAATATACAATTAAATCAGATATTAAACTACCTCGAATAACAGAAGGTATTTGTTGTAAATGAGGAAAACTTGGTGTTCGAATTCTAGTTCGATAACTCATGGTTCCACCATCACTAATTAAATAATAACTATTTATTCCTTTAGTAGCTTCAATCATTTGAAAACTTTCATTAACAGGCATAATTGGGCCCCAAGAAACTTGTAAAAAATGTGTAATCAATGTTTCAATATTCTTTAATGTCTTATCCTTATAAGGAGGAGTGGTCAATGGATGATCAGATTTAAAAGGACCGCTAGGCATATAATGCAAACATTGATTTAAAATAATTAAACTCTGTTCAATCTCTTCAATTTTCAATAATACCCTAGAATAACAATCACTAATCCCATCACCAAGTGGAATAGAAAAATCAAAATTTTCATACCCTGAATATGGACGTTTTTTTCGAACATCAAAATTTATCCCAGTAGCTCGTAATCCTGCACCTGTCACACCCCAAGATAATGCTTCTTCCTTATTATAACAAGCCACGCCTTTTGAGCGACTAATTAAAATACTATTTTTTAAAGCAACTTGAATATAATATTTTAATCTTTTAGGCATCCATTGTAAAAACTCCAACAATAACTTATTCCAACCATTTGGTAAATCATGTGCTACTCCTCCAATCCTAAACCAAGCAGGATGCATTCGAGCACCAGTAATTGCCTCAATAATATCATAAATTTTTTGACGATCCGTAAAAGCTAAAAATACAGGTGTCATAGCACCTACATCCTGAATAAAAGTAGAAATATATAATAAATGACTATTTATACGGAACAATTCAGATAGCATTACTCTAATCACTTTAACTCTATCCGGAACAGAAATATGAGCCAACTTTTCAATAGCTAATATATATGGCATTTCATTAACACAGCCACCAAGATATTCAATACGATCAGTATAAGGAATATAACTATGCCAAGACTGACGTTCAGCCATTTTTTCTGCCCCACGATGATGATAACCAATATCAGGAATGCAATCTACTATTTCTTCTCCGTCCAATTGTAATACAATACGAAATGCTCCATGTGCTGAAGGATGATTAGGTCCTAAATTTAAAAACATAAAATCTGAATGTTTATTATTTTTTTTTAATCCCCACTCAAAAGGATTAAAAGATAATGCACTCATTTCTAAATCTTCTTTTTTTGAATTTAAATAAAACGGTTTAAATTCCGTAGCACGAGCAGAATAATCCTTTCTTAAAGGATGACCAACCCATGTTTTAGGCATAATAATACGATTTAAATTAGGATGACCAGTAAAAACAATACCAAACATTTCCCAAGTTTCTCGTTCATACCAATTAGCATTTAAAAAAACTTTTGTTAATGTAGGAATATTCAAATCATTCAATAATAAAGGCACTTTTATAATAATATCAATATTATTTTCAATAGAAATTAAATGATAAAAAACTGAAAAATCTGATTGAGGTAAATTATTTTTATATAACCTTAACCGCTCATCTACACCATGTAAATCAAATAACATATTATATAATCTAGGATAACGCTTTAAAAATCGTATTACTTGCAATAATATACTACGATCAACCCAAATCACTGGACAATCAATACAAGTATCTTGACAAACAAATGAATAATTTTGAAAACTATTACATAATTCCTGAAAAATTAAATTTATCATACAAACTCAAATTATTTAATAATTATTATATAAAAAAATAATATATTTAAATATTATCAGAAGAATTTAAATCATAAACCTCAGATCTCATTGTATGTTTTATTAACTTTTGAGATGTCATATTAGCTTTATATATACCTTGTTCTCCAACAATCCACGATAATGGACGACGTTCCTTAGTAATCGATTTTTGAAGTAACATTAATGCTTGTATATATGCTTCAGGTCTAGGAGGACATCCAGGAACATAAATATCTACTGGAAGAAATTTATCTACACCTTGAACAACAGAATAAATATCATACATACCCCCAGAATTAGAACATGATCCCATTGAAATGACCCATTTAGGTTCTAACATTTGATCATATAATCTTTGTATGACAGGTACCATTTTAATAAACGGTGTACCAGATATCACCATAACATCAGATTGTCTTGGTGAAGCTCGAAGCACTTCAGATCCAAACCTAGAAACATCGTGTACTGAAGTAAATGATGTTACCATTTCAACATAACAACATGATAACCCAAAATTATAAGGCCATAAAGAATTTTTTCGACTCCAATTAACTAATTTATGTAATAATAAAGTTAATTTTCCTGTAAACACATTTTTATTCACATGAATATCCAAAGGATCTTGAACGTTTTTTTTAACATGTCTCGGATAGTTTTCATGTTGATCATTTATATTAATTCGAGTTAAAGTATATTCCATAATTTTCCCGTAAAAAAATAAAATATTAACTATGCATATATTTATTATATACTTTTGCAGACTCACTTAATACTCGATTTTTAATTAAATACATCAAAGATAATAATAAAATAAAAATAAAAATTAATATTTCGAAAAATCCTATCCAACCTAAACTTTTTAAATTTATTGCCCAAGCATATAAATATAAAATTTCTACATCAAAAATAACAAAAAACACAGATACCAAATAAAATTTAATAAAAAAACGAAGATTTGTATCACCATAAGGTACGATACCAGATTCAAAAGGTGTATGTTTGTTCCTAGATATAGTACGTCCTCCTAATAACCAACCTCCTAATAACATAATTCCACAAATACTAAATGAAAAAATAATAAATATCAAAAAATTATAACTTTGAGACAACAATGTAGACCCTCCATAATTTTATTATAAAATAAACAAATAATTCAAAAAATAATAATTTCATATTATATGAAATATATAAACATTATCATATTATATTAAAAATTTTATAAAATAATCAATATTAAAATATAATGATTTTTATTAAAATATTTTTTATTTAACCTTGATGAAATCATAAATGCCCCCATTAATTACATATTATTAACAAACTTACAGTACTTTAAATACAAATGTAGAGGTATAAAATGAGTAAAATTATTGGTATCGATTTAGGTACTACAAACTCCTGTGTGGCTATTATGGAAGGCAAACAAGCCAAAGTATTAGAAAATTCAGAAGGTGATCGCACTACCCCCTCTATTATTGCATATACGAAAACTGGAGAAATTTTAGTTGGCCAACCTGCTAAAAGACAAGCTATTACAAATCCAAAAAATACACTATTTGCTATTAAAAGATTAATTGGTAGAAAATTTAAAGATGAAGAAGTACAACGAGACATTAAAATCATGCCTTACCAAATTATCAATTCCAAAAACGGTGATGCATGGATTAATATTACAGGAAAACATATAGCACCACCTCAAATTTCTGCTGAAATTCTAAAAAAAATGAAAAAAACAGCAGAAGACTATTTAAGTGAAACAATAACACAAGCTGTTATCACTGTACCAGCATACTTTAATGATGCACAAAGACAAGCAACAAAAGATGCTGGAAAAATTGCAGGATTAAAAGTAAAACGTATTATAAATGAACCTACTGCTGCCGCTTTAGCATATGGACTAGATAAAAGTCCAGGTAATAAAATAATAGCAGTATATGATCTAGGTGGTGGTACATTCGATATTTCTATTATTGAAATAGATAGTGTAGATAAAGAAAAAACTTTTGAAGTACTTTCAACTAATGGAGACACACATTTAGGAGGAGAAGATTTTGATAGTCGATTAATTAACTATTTAGTATCAGAATTTAAAAAAGAACAAGGTATTGATTTACGACATGATTCACTAGCTATGCAACGTTTAAAAGAAGCAGCAGAAAAAACTAAAATAGAACTTTCATCTACACAACATAGTGATATCAACTTACCATATATTACAGCTGACGCCAATGGACCAAAACACTTAACCTTAAAAGTAACTCGATCCAAATTAGAATCCTTAGTTGAAGATTTAATTAATAAATCTATAGTACCATTACAAACTGCCTTAAAAGATGCTAATTTATCTATCTCAGATATACATGATGTTATTTTAGTGGGAGGTCAAACAAGAATGCCTCTCGTACAATCTAAAGTCTCCAAATTCTTTAATAAAGAACCAAGAAAAGATGTTAATCCAGATGAAGCAGTAGCTATAGGAGCTGCAGTACAAGGTGGAGTATTATCAGGAGATGTAAAAGACGTATTGTTGCTAGATGTAACTCCATTATCTTTAGGAATTGAGACAATGGGTGGAATTATGACAACATTAATTAGCAAAAACACCACTATTCCAACAAAACACAGTCAAGTGTTTTCAACAGCAGAAGATAATCAATCAGCAGTTACTATACATGTTCTACAAGGTGAAAGAAAAAGAGCAATAGATAACAAACCATTAGGACAATTTAATTTAGATGGTATCCAACCTGCTCCTAGAGGTATTCCACAAATCGAAGTAACATTCGATATTGATGCAGATGGAATATTACACGTTTCTGCAAAAGATAAAAAAACAGGAAAAGAACAAAAAATCACCATTAAATCATCTTCAGGATTACACGAAGATGAAATTAAAAAAATGATTTCCGATGCAGAAAAAAACTCTGAATCTGATCGACAATTTGAAGAACTAATTAAAATAAAAAACCAAGGTGATCAAATTTTACATAGTACAAGAAAACAATTATCAGAATTAAAAAATAAATTAAATCCTCAAGACGAACAAGAAATACAAGTAGCAATTAACAATTTAGAAAACGCATTAAAATTAGAAAATAAATCTGAAATAGAAAATAAAATACAAATATTAATCCAAAAAACTTCCCAATTAAATAATTTATCTAATAATACAACAACAAATGAACAAAATAACCAAAATGATACATCTGCTCATCAAAAAAATGACAACGCTGTTGATGCAGAATTTGAAGAAATTAAAGAACCAAAAAAATAAAATTATCATAAACAATAAAATAATATTCTTACAATTATTAAAACGGGTTTGAGATGTATCATTGTATACCCGTCAAATCATATTACATTAGGATATCATCATGATAAAAAAAGATTATTATCAAATCTTAGGAATTTCTAAAACCGCGAACTCTCGCGAAATAAAAAAATCATATAAAAAATTAGCCATGAAATACCACCCTGATCGAAATCAAGGTAATAAAAATTCAGAAAAAAAGTTTAAAATAATTAAAGAAGCATACGAAATATTAATTAATCCCCAAAAAAGAGAAGCATATGATCAATATGGACATGCCAATTTTGAATACAATAACAACAATACCGAAAACCCATTTGAAAATCACTTTTCTCACTCTAATGCAGATTTTGGAGACATATTTGGAGATGTTTTTAGTGATATATTCGGAAATAGTCATAGCTACCAAAAAAAAAATCAAAAAGGATCAGATCTACAATATAATCTAGAAATTAATTTAGAAGAATCAGTTCAAGGTACGAGTAAAGAAATATTAATACCATCAACCAAAAAATGTACTGCATGTTATGGAAGTGGATCTAAATTAGGAAAAGCCTTAGATACATGTCACGTATGCCATGGTCGTGGCCAAACATATACAAAACAAGGTTTTTTTACCGTTCAACAAACATGTTCATATTGTCAAGGCAAAGGGAAAATCATTACTAACCCATGCTTATCATGTCAAGGAAAAGGTAAAGTTCCATTTAACAAAAAAATATTAGTTAATATTCCATCCGGTATAGAAACTAATGATAAAATTAAAATCCCCAATGAAGGTCAAACAGGACCAAACAGAACATTACCTGGTGATCTGTATGTTCAAATTATAATAAAAAAACACCCCATTTTTGAAAGAAAAGAAAATAATTTATATTGTGATATTCCAATCAATTTTTGTATGGCTGTTTTAGGCGGCACCATAGAAGTACCTACATTACATGGAAAAATAAAAATTAAAATACCTTCGGAAACGCAATCTGGAAAATTACTCCGGATTAAAGGGAAAGGAATTCATTCAATTCGTACTAATAAAATAGGAGATTTAATATGTCGAATTATAGTCGAAACACCAGTACAATTGAATGAAAAACAAAAAAACATTATTAAAAAACTAGAAAAAAGTTTAAATTATAATAATCAAACAAATAATAACCCTAAATCAAAAAGATTCTTTGACGGTATTAAAAAATTTTTTGAAAACTTAACAAAATAATATTTATTATATTTCTTCATAATACAAACAACTATATGAAGTAATAATTTTATTAAAAAATAACACTGCTAAAATAAAAAATAAATGATTAATTGTTAGCAATTTATATTGTGATACTGTATTGTTATGTATTATTTTGCATCGCTAATCTATCCCCCCCAACACACACCTACATTCAAAATAAATGATTAATTGTTAAAAATAAAACGCAATTTATATTGTGATACTGTATTTTTATGTATTATTTTTTTCATCGCCAATCTATCTAAAATAGATTGAACATGATAAAATTCCTTCATAGCAATATTTTTTTTTTTTAAAGTAATAGCTAAAAATACTTTTTTCATAAAAGTACGTAACATCGATTTTCGACTGGTGTTATAACATCGTTTTCTTTGAGATTTTATATTATGTTGTTTAGACGATTTAATATTCGCCATATTAGCCTCTCATTGCATGTCAAACATTCTTACCCAATATATAACAATAATTATAACAATATTTATAAAAATAAAATTTATTTTTTCAATATAAAAAATTTTTACACAATATTATTAATATAAAAAATAAATAATAAATATAACAATGTAAAACTCTAAAATCTATATTATATTCAAAAATAATAAGGATCCAATGAATCATTATAAAAACACACTCAATTTACCAAAAACTAATTTTCCAATGAAAGGAAATTTAACAATCCAAGAACCTAATATTCTCAAAAAATGGCAAAAATATGATATATACCAAATAATTAGACAAAAAAATCAAAAAAAAAAAATTTTCTTACTTCATGATGGACCACCATATGCTAACGGCAATATTCATATTGGACATGCTATAAATAAAATTTTAAAAGATATTATTATTAAATCTAAAACTCTATCCGGATTTAATACTCCATATACCCCCATTTGGGATTGTCATGGACTACCCATTGAACATATCATTGAACAAAAATTTGGTACACCAAATCAAAATATAACAAAAAATAAATTTCGAAATTTATGTCGAAATTATGCAATGAAACAAGTGAAAAAACAAAAAAAAGATTTTATACGATTGGGTATATTCGCCAATTGGAAAAACTTTGAATTAACTATGAGCCCCAAATTTGAATCAAACGTTATTAAAAATTTAAATACAATTATTAAAAACAAACACTTATATAAAGGATTTAAACCAGTTCATTGGTGTTTAAATTGTCAATCATCTTTAGCAGACGCAGAAGTCGAATATCATAATAAAATTTCAGAATCAATTATAATGATGTTTAAAATAATAAACAATAATATTTTTAAAAAAATAATACCTATCCAATTAATATATCCAATATATATATTAATTTGGACAACAACACCATGGACTCTTCCTGCAAATCGAGCTATTGCAGTACATCCTTATTTTAAATATCAATTAATAAAATTAAAAAAATACTACATAATTGTAGAAAAAAAATTAGTCCTAAATGTAATGAAAAAAATAAACATCAAACAATGGACTGTAGTTAGTACAATAATAGGAAAAAAATTAGAATTTACTAAATTTTTACATCCCTTTCTTAACTTTCAATTACCAATCATACTATCTCATCATGTTAATTCAGATTCCGGAACAGGAGCTGTACATATAGCACCTGATTATGGACCAGACGACTACATAATTAGCAAAAAATATAACATAAATATTACAAATATTATCAATTCAAAAGGTTATTATAAAAATAACATACACCACACTATCAATAAAAAAAATATATTTACAAGTAATAAAATTATCATAAATTTAATTAAAAATAATAATTTATTATTATATGAAAATACAATTACGCATTCCTATCCCCACTGTTGGAGACATAAAACACCTATTATTTTCCGAGCCACTTCACAATGGTTTATTAATATTGAAAATAGTAAAATAAAAGAAGAATCAATTAATCAAATCAATCAAGTAACATGGATTCCTAAATGGGGTCATAGTTTAATGAAAAATATGTTAATTAATCGACCCGATTGGTGTATATCAAGACAAAGAACATGGGGAATACCAATTCCAATCTTTACACATAAAAAAAAAGGAACATTACACCCTGAAACAAACAACATAATTAAAAAAATATTAAATATCATTAATCTAAAAGGATCAGAAATATGGTGGAAAATAAAAAAAAAAGACATCATAAAAAAAGATTATAAAAAATATAACAAATCCAATGACATATTAGACGTATGGTTTGAATCAGGATGTACACAAACTTTAAAAATATATAATTTAGAAAATCAAAAAAATATTACTAATATGTATTTAGAAGGACCTGATCAATATAGAGGATGGTTTATGTCATCATTAATTATATCCCAAGCAATTAATAAACCAATACCATATCAAGAATTATTAACACACGGTTTTGCTATGGATAAAGAAGGGAAAAAAATGTCAAAATCTATAGGTAATATTATTACTCCTAATGAAATTATAGAATCTTTCGGAGCAGATATATTACGATTATGGGTGGCCTCAACAAATTATACTAATGATGTTATCATATCAAAAAAAATATTATACCAAATATCCGATAATTATAGAAAAATTCGTAATACAAGTAGATTTTTATTAGCAAATATTTATGATTTTCAACCCAATATACATAAAATAAGTTTTTCTAACATGATAATTTTAGATAAATGGATTATTCACCAAACCCAAGTGATACAAAAAAAAATTATTCAATTATATAACAATTATAAATTTTATGAAATAGTTCAAAAAATAATTAAATTTTGTTCAGTAGAATTAGGATCTTTTTATTTAGACATTATTAAAGATAGGCAATATACAACAAATAAAAATAGTCTTTTAAGACGAAGTTGTCAAACTGCTATGTATTATATTATACATTCTATAGTTAGATGGATCACACCAATTTTATCATTTACAGCAGATGAAATATGGAATTACTTACCAGAAAAAAATAATAATTGTTTATTTACTGAAGAATGGTTAAATTTACCATATGACAATTTATTAGATAATAATATAATTAAAAATAAAATATGGATTCAATTATTTACGATTAAATCAGAAGTAAATAAAATAATAGAAAAAAAAAAAAAAAATAAAAAAATTAAAAGTTCATTAGAAACTTCTATGACGCTATATATAAATCAAAAATTATATAATACCTTAAAAATATTTAAAAACGAATTAAAATTTATATTTTTAGTATCTCAAGTAAAAATTAAACATTATAAAAATATACATATAAATATTGATATAAACAAAAAAAACAAAAAATTCAAAATAAAAATAAAAAAATATTTAGGTATAAAATGTCCAAGATGTTGGAATTATTTTAATCAAAATAATATATATAAACAAGATAAAAATCTATGTGATCGATGTAATAAAAATATATATGGTCATGGAGAAAAACGTCAATTTGTATAAAAATTTTATACTTAATATTATTTATCTACATTTTACTATTCACTAAAACACATTGAACAATTATATAACAATAACATTATTAAAACACTAATAAATATAATATACCAATATATATTATAAACAAAATTTAAAATGTTTATATATTAATACATACTATTACAATTTTAAATATATGAAAAATTTTACGTCTCAAAATATAAAAATCATAATATATCAAAATACAACATATATTTACGCATAAATATATATTCAATTACTTCATAACAATACAATTAAAGAAAATAAAAAATGAATAAAAAAAATATTCTCATTACAATAACTGGAGCATATGGAAGAATGGGAACCAGTTTAATTCAAGAAATAAAAAAACACAAAAATATCCTACTTAACTTTGTGATAGTAAAAAAAAAAAAAAATAATATTCAATTAAATCAAAAAAAACAAATAGAAATTATTGAAAATATAGAAAATTTAAAAAATAAGATACATCAATTTGATGTACTAATTGACTTTAGTACACCAAAATCAACATTACAATACTTAGAAATATGTAAAACATATAAAAAAAATATTATTATTGGCACCACAGGTTTTAACCAAAAAGAAATAAATATTATTAAAAATTATTCTAAATATATTGGAATTGTATTTTCATACAACTTTAGCGTAGGTATTAACTTAATTTTTAAATTACTAAAAACAACTAGTCAAATTTTAGATTCATCATATGATATCGAAATTCTTGAATCACATCATAGAAATAAAATAGATTCACCATCAGGAACAGCCTTAAAAATAGGTGAAATTATTGCAAAAAATAAAAAATGGAATTTAGAAGAATGCAGTATATATAGAAAAAAAGAAATCACACAAACTAGAAAAAATAATAAAATTGGATTTTCTATAATACGCGGAGGTGACACAATAGGAGAACATACCATTATATATGCAGGAATAGGTGAAAAAATTCAAATCAGTCATATCGCAAACAATAGAGATGCTTTTTCTAAAGGCGCCATAAAAGCAGCCATTTGGATTCAAAAACAAAACCCTGGATTATATAATATGATGGATGTATTAAATATATAACAATAAATTTAAAATATGAAAAAAATAATAATAATCTTCAATAATTATTATAGGAGAATCATTTGACACAATATGCACTATTAGTATTAGAAGATGGAACAATATTTCAAGGAAAATCTATAGGATATAACGGAATCACTATTGGAGAAATAGTTTTTAATACCTCTATGACGGGATACCAAGAAATCCTTACTGATCCATCATATAAAAATCAAATTATTACATTTACATATCCCCATATTGGCAATACCGGAATTAATAAATATGATACAGAATCCAATCATATCCAAGTAAAAGGTATTATTATACGTGACATATCTTTATCAAATAATCATTGTGATAGCATATATAATCTTTCTGAATATTTAAAATATCATCATATTATAGGAATATCGAATCTTGATACTAGAAAAATTACTAGAATAATACGAAACCAAGGTACACAATACGGTTGTATAATAACAAAATATAACTTTTCATTAGCTTACAAATATACAAAAAATTTTTATGAACACAAAAATATGTATTTAGTACAAACAAGTAACAAAAAAAAAATTTATCATTGGACCCCTACAAAAAACATAACTATAAAAAAAACAATAAAAAACAAAAAAAAACTATTTCACATTATAGTTTATGATTTTGGTATTAAAAACAGTATTTTACAAATATTATCCAAACATGGATGCTATTTCACTATTGTACCTTCGGATACTTCTTATAAAAAAATATTACATCTTCAACCTGACGGAATCATACTTTCCAATGGTCCAGGTGATCCCAGATTTTATAATAATGCTATTACAAACATTAAAAATATTATACGTATTAATATACCTACTTTTGGCATTTGTTTAGGACATCAGTTATTAGCATTATCACAAGGAGCAAAAATAATAAAAATGAAATTTGGGCATCATGGTAGCAATCATCCTGTACAAAATATTCAAACCAAACAAGTCATGATTACAACACAAAATCATAATTTTACTATTGATCATAAAAATATTCCTAACAACATTCACATTACACATATTTCATTATTTGACAAAACAATACAAGGAATTCAAATTATAAATAAAAGTGCTTTCAGTTTCCAAGGCCATCCAGAATCCAGCCCTGGACCACACGATGCAAAACCATTATTTAATACATTTATTAATTATATAATCAATACACCAAAGCTATATTAACATAAGGGAAGATATGCCAAAATGTCATGATATTAAATCTATTCTAATTATTGGAGCAGGACCCATTATTATTGGACAAGCTTGTGAATTTGATTATTCAGGAACTCAAGCATGTAAAGCACTAAAAGAAGAAGGTTATAGAATAATATTAATTAATTCTAACCCAGCAACAATTATGACTGATCCTCATATAGCTGATTCTACATATATTGAACCTATCAATTGGAAAATAATAAAAAAAATTATTGAAAAAGAAAAACCTGATGCATTATTACCGACTATGGGTGGACAAACTGCATTAAATTGTGTTTTAGAATTAGATAAAAAAGGAATAATATCAAAACATAATATTAAAGTTATAGGTGCTAACATTGAATCAATTAAAAAATCAGAAAATAGAAACATGTTTAAAAAATGTATTAAAAAAATTGGATTAAAAACCGCAAAATGTGATATCACAAAAAATATACAACATGCTATAAAAATATCTAAAAAAATTGGATTTCCATGTATTATTCGACCATCCTTTACCATGGGAGGTTCAGGAGGAGGAATTGCACATAATCTCGAAGAATTTAAAATAATATGCAAAAAAGGATTTAGTTTATCACACAATCAAGAATTATTAATTGATGAATCTTTAATAGGATGGAAAGAATATGAAATGGAAGTAATAAGAGATAAAAACAATAATTGTATTATAATATGTAGTATTGAAAATATAGATCCAATGGGTATACATACTGGAGATTCAATAACAGTAGCACCAGCTCAAACATTAACTGATAAAGAATATCAAAAAATGCGAGATGCATCAATAAAAATATTACAAGAAATTGGTGTAGAAACAGGAGGTGCAAATGTTCAATTTGCTATTAATCAAAAAAATAATAATATGATAGTTATCGAAATGAATCCTAGAGTGTCTCGATCATCTGCTTTAGCTTCTAAAGCAACAGGTTTTCCTATAGCAAAAATTGCTGCTAAATTAGCTATTGGTTACACATTAGATGAATTAAAAAATGATATTACTTCAAATACCCCAGCTTCTTTTGAACCAACTATAGATTATGTAGTTACTAAAATTCCAAGATTTAATTTTGAAAAATTTGTAGGTTGTAATGATCGATTAACCACTCAAATGAAATCCGTCGGTGAAGTTATGGCGATCGGACGAAACTTTCAAGAATCTATTCAAAAAGCTATTCAAGGATTAGAAATTGGATATAGTGGTTTTAATACACAAATCAATATTCACAATTTAAAAAATAAAAAAAAAATACAATATGAATTAAAAAACCCAGGTTCTAAAAGATTATGGTATATTGCTGATGCATTAAGAATAGGATGGTCTATTAACGATATTTATCAATTAACACATATAGACCCATGGTTTTTAACACAAATAAAAAATATTATTCATACTGAAAATATTATTATCAATACACCAATACAAAAAATAAATTATCAATTTCTATATAAAATAAAGAAAAAAGGTTTTTCTGATTTAAGAATAGCTGAATTAATGCATACTTCTGAAAAAAAAATCAGAAAAATTCGTCATCATTATAATTTACATCCTGTATACAAAAGAATAGACACATGTTCATCAGAATTTAATACAAAGACTGCATATATGTATTCCACATGGGAAGATGAATGTGAATCGAATATTAATATAACGAAAAAAAAAATTATTATATTAGGTGGAGGACCAAATAGAATTGGTCAGGGAATAGAATTCGATTATTGCTGTGTACATGCATCGCAAGCATTACGAGAAGATGGATATGAAACTATTATGATTAATTGCAATCCTGAAACAGTTTCTACAGATTATGATATATCTGATAAACTATATTTTGAACCTATCACTGTAGAAAATGTATTAGAAATTGCTCGTATTGAAAAACCAAAAGGTATAATCATTCAATATGGAGGACAAACACCTTTAAAATTAGCGAAAAAATTAGAAAAATCAAATATACCAATTATTGGAACTAATTCACACTCTATTGATCAAGCAGAAGATAGAAATAAATTTCAAAAAATTGTATCATCTTTAAAATTTAAACAACCTAAAAACGCTACTATTACTACAATAAAAGAAGGTATATTACAATCTGAAATAATTACATATCCTATTATGGTACGTCCATCATATGTTTTAGGTGGAAGATATATGCAAATTGTATACAATAAAAAAAATCTCATACACTACTTCAATAACATTCTTAAACCTTCAATTCATAATCCGATATTACTAGACCATTATTTAGAAAATGCAACAGAAGTAGATGTCGACATTATTTGTGATGGTAAAAACGTTTTAATTGGTGGAATTATGGAACATATTGAACAAGCTGGTGTACATTCTGGTGATTCTGCTTGTTCTATACCAACATATACAATAAAAACTGAAATACAAGAAAAAATAAAAAAACAAATTATTCAATTAGCTTTTGCTTTATCTGTAAAAGGATTAATGAATACACAATTAGCTATTCAAAATAATAATATATATATTATAGAAGTTAATCCTAGAGCATCACGTACTATTCCATTTGTATCAAAATCTATTGGTATTCCATTAGCTAAAATAGCTGCTAGGGTTATGAATGGTATAACACTGAAACAACAAGGATATACTAAAGAAATTATCCCATATTATTTTTCTATCAAAGAATCTATTTTACCATTTAATAAATTTTCTGAAGTGAATGTTATATTAGGTCCAGAAATGAAATCTACTGGAGAAATTATGGGTATTGGAAAAAGTTTTCCTTACGCTTTTTCTAAAGCTATGTTAAGTACTACAAATATTAGAATTAAAAAATCTAAAAAAGTATTACTATCATTCAAAAAAACAGATAGAAAATACGTAATTAACTTAGCAATACAACTAATACAATTAGGATTTCAATTAGATGCAACCAAAAAAACAAATAAAATCCTCCAAAAAATAGGAATACATGCTCGACATGTAAACACTATTCATGAAACCAGACCTAATATTCACGATCACTTACAAAACCAAGAATATTCATATATTATTGATACCAATATATCACACCATCAATCATATTCAGAATCTAAATTAATTTGTAATATAGCGATGAAATATAATATACATTATGATACTACTGTAAATGCTGCATACGCTACTATTATGTCTTTAAAAGTTAATCCCTATAAAAACATTTTAACTTTACAAAATATGCATAAAAAAAATAAAATACTATCAATATCATAATTATGATCGAAACCACATTTTGTCATTCCATCTTATTATGCTTAATTCTCTCCCCCAACAACAACCAGTATCTAAAGATATAATATTATTATTATATGATATAATCTTTTTAGGTAAAGATGCCCAATGACCAAAAAAAATTGAATATTTTTTAGGGATTAAATTTTTAAAAGTAAACCAAGGTTTTAAACATGTTTTGTTATATAATTCATTCGGAGAACATTTATATCTCATATCTAACAATTTATTTAAATAACAATAACGCATTCTCGTAAAAATATTAATACTAAATTTTATTTGTTCTAAATAACTCATATTTTCTTTCCATAAACAACACGAACTTGTATGTTTAATTTTTTTTAAAAAATCAATATAATTTTCACTAGACAAATAATATTCTATTATATTTGAATAATTTTGAACAGTATTAATATCCCATAATGGATAAACACCAGCATGAACCATAATTATTTTCTGTTTTTTATCTACAATAAATAGTGGCTGTTTTCTTAACCAATCTATTAATACATCTGAATCATGTGATTCAAATAATACTTTTAAATTATCATTTTTATCAAAATTTTTTATACCAAAATATATTAAAATTGCTCTTATATCATGATTTCCTAAAACAATCTTTACTCTTGTGCCTAAAGATTTTAAAAAACGTAACACTTCTAAAGATTGTTGACCCCTTGATACCAAATCACCCGCAACCCATAAAGAATCATAATCAGGATTGAAAGATATTTTTTTTAATAATACTTGTAATTTATTATAACAACCATGAATATCACTAGTTAAATAAATACTCATAAAAATCCTTATATGATAACATAATTAATAAAATTAATTTTTATTATATTTTGAAAAATACAAAAAATTAGCCATTTTACAATAATTAAATACTGAAACATTTTCTGCTCGTTCAAACGGATTAATACCTAAATATAATAATGTATCTTCTGTAAAAATATTAGATAAACTATTTTTTAACATTTTTCTTCTTTTTTGAAATGCTGCTAACGTAACAATGTTTAAACAATTTATATGATATTTAGAATATAAAGATAATATTTTCGGTGTTATTTTTATAAAAATAGATTGTACTTGAGGCTCAGGAAAAAAAGAAATTGGTAAAACATGAAAACATAAAAAAATATCATAGTAACACTGAGAAATAACACTTAATCTACCATATAGTTTACTGCCAGGTAATGCAACAAAACGTTCTGCTACTTCTTTCTGAACCATAAAATACATATCAAAAATATATGTTTTAAACTGTATCAAATATAATATAAATGAAACTGAAATATTATAAGGTAAATTACCAAAAATACGTAATAATCTATAAGTTTTAACTGCAATTTCACGAAAATCAAAAATATTTACATCTTGTATAAATATTTTTATTTTTTGACTCAATTGGCTCTGTATTAAAAATTTCGATAATTCTTTATCTAATTCAATAACAATTAATTTATCTAATATATTACATATAGGTTTAGTTAACGATGCTAACCCTGGTCCTACTTCTATTAATAATTCATGTTTCTTCGGATTAAGAATATTAATAATTTTATTAACAATACTTCTTTTACATAAAAAATGCTGACCAAATTTTTTTTTAGCAACATACGGTTTTAACAAAATAATATTCATCAACTATTATGTTTAAAATATATAATAAAATAAATTATAAATAATTAGATACTAAACATATTATATTATACATGATATTAATTATATAACATATTTTAATATATATATTTATAATATATTAATTTTATTATATTATACAATAAAAAATAATTTTAACAATTAAAATATTCATTAATATTAATATTTATTACAATATAATTATTGTAATATATTAATGAAAATTTATAGAAATATTATAATTCATTAAAATAATTTGATAATATTAATATATTTTATATAAAAATATATTTATAATATAAAAATATATTTTATTATAATAGAATACATGATTATAATTAATTACCACTACAAAAGATCATACTTTATGGAAGAATGGCTTAAGTATTTTTTAACACAATCTCTATCTTACGCTTTTGTAATTATTGCAATAATCACTTTTCTAGAATCACTAGCACTAATTGGTTTATTAATACCTGGTATTGTACTCATGACTACCATTGGTATCATGATTGGTAATAAACAATTATCATTATATTCGACATGGATTAGTGGAATTATAGGATGTTTTTTAGGTGATTGTATTTCATACTATATCGGATGGAAATGCAAAAAATGGATATACAAAAACAAATTATTTCAGAAAAATATAAAAATATTTAATAAAATCAAAGCAACTATACATCAATATAGTATGCTAACAATATTAATTGGAAAATTTATTGGACCTACTAGACCATTAATACCAATGATTGCTGGAATGTTAAAAATTCCCATAAAAAAATTTTTAATTCCTAGTGTTATCGGATGTATTTTATGGCCCTTAATATACTTCTTACCAGGAATTATAACTAGTATTATGATAAATACTTCCTTTTTTATTTATCCGATAAAAAATTCATTCACATGGACATCAATAATTATTCCATGTATTCTATGGCATGGATGTTGGTTATGTTGGAAATTATGGAAAAATAAAAAACAAAAGAAAATATCTCAAATATTCTCAAAAAAAAATATTATTTTTTGCATAATTATTGATTTATTAATTGGAAGTACGATTTTTCTTTATACTCAATATTATTTAATAATAATAATTTTCAAACAATTATTATAAAATATATCAAACATCTCAATCATATTAAAAATTCAAAATAAATCATACAATCGGTACGAGAGGATTTGAACCTCTGACCCCTGGCACCCCATGACAGTGCGCTACCAAACTGCGCTACGTACCGAAAGATGAATAAAATATTTATTATATCATAACGGATTTAATATAAAAATCAATATGTAGTAATTTTAATTTAAAACAATGACGTTGTACTTCTTTAACAATAACTGTATATTTCAATTTATTAACTACTAAAATAATTATACTATTATAAAATTTAGAATCTCTTTGCATATTAAAAACTAAATCATGATCCAATTCAATATAAATAACTGGTTGTTGATTACCATACATAACACATGGAATCTTATTATGTAATCTTCTTAATCGTCTACTATAACATGTTCCTTGATTGATACGAATATTTCCATGTATTAAAAACATATTTTTTCCTAATATTATAAAATTGTTATACACTCAAACCATTTAAATAAATAAATCAATAAAATATTCAAATAGTACAATGTACAATTTACTATTTATAATAAATCTTATATATATCAAAATGATACTTTATAATTTTATTCGATATAGTCATTATTGATAACAAATAAAAATAAAAATATATCATAATCAATAAGTACAATTTTACAGTTTATAAGATATATTCCTAATTAAAATCATAAAATAAAAAATATTTTCTATAATATATTAAAAAATAAAAATAATAATTACAATATAATTATATCATATTTATAATACTATAATACATATAAAATATAATATATTTATTCAAACATGTTATTTATACAATAAAATATTTTGATTATAATATCATACAGTATTTTAATACTACTAAAAAAAATAAAATTATCTTTCATACATTGTATTCAAAACAATGAATCAAATGGTAATTATATTACATTTTCTAAAATATTAAATTAAATATATTTTAAACAATAAAATAAAAAATAAATTATTCCCAACTTCAAAAATAATATAATAAATAACATTTTTGAAATATTATATTTTCAAATATCTTCACTTAGTAAAAAAAATAATTATACCCAATTATAATAATAATTTAATAATACAAAAAATATTTTTATTATAATATTTTAATCATTATATTATACAATACGAATATATAAAATAAATACTCAATAATATATTTTATTAAAGTAAAATTATTTATTATACAATAATCAATTATATAATTAATAACAACGATGAATACAAAAAATACTACAACATGCCATAATTTAATATTAAAATTACAACAATTTTGGTCACAACATGGTTGTATTATTATGCAACCAATAGATATCACGGTAGGAGCTGGAACATTTCATTATCATACTTTCTTAAAAGCAATTGGTCCAGAACCATTAAATATGGCATACTTACAAACTTCGAGAAGACCAACCGATGGACGATATGGTCAAAATCCAAATAGATTACAACAATATTATCAATTTCAAGTAGTTATTAAACCTGCACCTAAAAATATTCAATTATTATATTTACAATCACTAAAAAATATTAACCTCAATCCAATACAAAATGACATACGATTTATAGAAGATAATTGGGAAAACCCTACTTTAGGAGCATGGGGTATAGGTTGGGAAATATGGTTAAACGGTATGGAAATTACACAATTCACTTATTTTCAACAAATAGGAGGATTAAATTGTGATCCAGTTACAGTAGAAATAACATATGGAATAGAAAGAATAGCTATGAATCTCCAAAATGTTAATACTATATATGAAATTGTATGGGATAAAAATAAATTTCATCAAATTACCTACAAAGAATTATTTTATCAAAATGAAATAGAACAATCGATATATAATTTTCAACACTCTAATATTCACACTTTATCCAATTTATTTAATCAACATTTATTAGAATCAGAACGATTACTACTATTAAAACCAAAATTAATTGTTCCTGCTTATGAACATATACTATATGCAACACATAATTTTAATTTAATTGATGCAAAACAAATTATTTCTAATACTGAAAGGAAACAATATATTTCTAAAATACGAAAAATATCAACAAAAATAGCAAAATGTTATTACAAATTTAGAAAAAAAAAAGGTTTTCCTCTACTATACTCAAGGCAAAATAAAAATGAATGATAAAACTATTTTAGTAGAAATAGGAACAGAAGACATGCCATCAAACATGATTAAAAAAATAGCAAAAAATTTTTATCAAAATGTTCAATGTGAATTAAAAAAATATTCTATTTTTTTTAATCATGCACAATTATTTTATACACCTCGAAGAATAGCAATACAGATTAAAAAAATAAAAATATCATCTACGAAAAAAGTAATAAAAAAAAAAGGACCTGCAATCAAAAATGCATTTGATCATCAAGGCCAATTAACTCTTGCTGCAGCAAAATGGATGGAAAAATTTAATATACATATTAATAATGTGAAAACATTTAAAAACAACAAAGGAGAATGGTTATTATATGAAAGCTATTCAAAAAAAAAAAACATCAAAGATATTATTCCTAAAATTATTCAATCTTCAATAGAAAAAATTTCTGATTCAAAAATTATGCTATGGAATGAAAAAAAAATAAAATTTTTAAGACCTATAAGAAATATTACCATACTAATTAATCAAAAATCCATTATATCAAATATATTTGGAATTACTTCAAATCGATATGTATTCGGAAACATATCTACCATACCAAAAAAAATTAAAATCCATCATGCAAAAGAATACGAAAAATTACTAATACATAATGGACAAGTAATACCAAATTTTCACGAAAGAAAAAATATTATTCAAGAAAAAGCACAAAATATTATACAAAATATAAATGGAAAATTAAATATTTCACACAATTTATTAGAAGAAATTGCTTGTTTAGTAGAATGGCCAATAGTATTACACGGCAAATTTAAAAAAAAATTTTTATCTATTCCAAAAAAAATATTAATATATATCCTAGAATCAATACAAAAATACTTGCCGGTATATAATAAAAATAATCAATTAACTAACCATTTTCTTATTATTGCTAATATTGAATGTAGTAATCCTAATCAAATTATTAAAGGAAATGAACGTGTTTTACACGCTAAATTATCTGATATCAATTTCTTTCTACATAACGATAAAAAAAAAACATTAGAATCATATTTACCTTTACTAAAAAATATTATATTTCAAAAAAAATTAGGATCTATGTATGACAAAACTAAAAGATTAATAAAATTAATACAATATATATCTAAATACGTAACTATAAATATACAAGATAGTATTCGTGTTGCTTATTTATCAAAATGCGATTTAAAAACCCAGATGGTTTATGAATTTCCAGAATTACAAGGTATTGTCGGTATGTATTATGCTTTAAATAATAATGAACCTAAACATATTGCAATATCATTAAAAGAACAATATCAACCAAAATTTTCTACAGATTTAATCCCATCTAATTTAATTGGATGTATATTGTCTATAACAGATAAAATCGATACTATAGTAGGATTATTCATAATTAATCAACAACCCACAAAAAATAAAGATCCATTACAAATAAGACGATCTTCTATTGGTATTATAAAAATTATTTTAAAAAAAAAAATCAATATTAATCTATTAAAATTAATCCAAAAATCAATTCATTTATACCATATAAATACCCAAAATAATATTGAAAATAAAATTATGAAATTTATATTCAATAGAATATATACATGGTATCACAAAAAACAATACAATACTAATATTATTCAATCCGTATTATCACATAAAATAAACAATATATTCGATATACATTTAAGAATTAGAGCACTACAAAAATTTAAAAATCACATACACTTCAATACATTATTCATTACTTACAAGAGAATATACAATCTAATTAATACCATAACCATACAATCAAACAAAAAAAATATAATATCTTTAAAAATAATAAACAATTTAAAAGAAAAAAAAATATTTATTCAAACTAATAACATTATAAAAATTTTACATGCTTATATTGCAAAACAAAAATATAAAAAATCATTAAAAATTTTATTTATCCTAAGTAAAATAACAAACAATTTATTAAATACAATTTCTATTAAATATGATAATGATCAATTAAAAAATAATAGAATCCAATTATTAATAGAAATAAAAAATACTTTTTTAAAAATTACTAATTTTTTAATATTACAACCTACAATTGATAATTCTAAATAAATTATAAAAACAACAATATAATATCAATGTAAAACTTATTATTTTATTTTATTAATATTTTATATTTTTCAAAAATACAATATTATATATAATATTATAATATTCAAAAATAAATAAAACATATCGAATACAATATTTATGATATTATATACAATTTATTATCATATCCTTAAATATTTAAATTAAAATATAATAATATTATATCACATATAAAGATAAATAAAAATATAAAATTTTATCCAATACAATACTATAACTGCTGGAAAATTATGTGAATAATATTGAACATAAAGATTATATAAATAACAAAATATAATAAAAATATTATAAAATACATGTTAATTATAAAATATTAAATATAATTAACTATATTATAAAAAATATATTTATAATTATAAATAAATTTATCAATGAAATAATTCTAATTTATCATCATTATAACTATTATAATTAATAAAAGAAATAATTAAACAATTAAATTTTAAATATATATTAATAAAAACATATTTATAAATTATTTTTATATTACCAAATAATATCATATCAATTTTAAATACCATACTTAAAAATATAACTACTTACGTAACACAGCACCAAATTTTTTTTTTAAAATTTCCATACAAGTATTAGTCATATCATTCACTTCTTGATCCTTATAAGTCTTATAACAATTTTGAAATATTAAAGACAAAGAAACACTTTTTTTTCCTTGAGGTATACCAGTACCTTTATATACATCAAATATTTTAATATCTACTATATCATATAAAAATTTTTTTTTACATTCCTGAATAAGATTACCCACAAAAATATTGTTATCTACCAATATTGAAATATCTCTAATGCTAATAGGAAAATCAGAAAAATTTTTTATATTAATAATATAATTAAAAGGCATTTTTTTCCAAAAAAACTCAAATAAAAATACATTACCAATTATATCAAATTTTTTTAACAATATAGGATGTAAAGCACCAAAACTACCAATAATTACATTTTTATAATAAATGACCGCACTTTGATGAGGATGTAATCCATATATTTGTTTATAACCAAAATGAATATCATCCAAATATCCAATAGACTCCAACAAAAATTCCACATCCCCTTTAATATCATAAAAATCCATTTTTTTCATAGAAACATCCCAATGTTTTTTATCATTGATACTCGACCCCATAATACCTGAAAGTAATAAATCTTGTTTTACTTTTAATAATTCTTTTGTATTAGGTGAAAAACATAAACCACTTTCAAATAATTTAATTTCATTATATTGTCGATTTTGATGATATAAAAATGTTTTAATTAAACCAATCCATAACGAAATACGCATACATGACAAATCTCGAGAAATGGGATTTAATAAAGATAAATATTTTTTATTCGGATACATTAAACGTTGCATATGAACATTAACAAAACTATAACTAATAATTTCATGATAACCTTTATCAACTAAAGCATATTTAGCTCTTTTTAAAACGTTTTCTGCTATATTATTTTTAATAACAGGATCATAAACTTTAAAATAAATAGGAACAATATTATCATACTGATAAATACGTACTATTTCTGAAATAATATCTTCTTCAATTTTTATATCTAATCTCCAAGTCGGAGGCAAAAGATCATAAAACTGACTATTACTCCTAATTATATTATATCCTAATCGATCTAAAATATTATACACTATATTATGATTAATATCATACCCTACTATTCGTTTAATATTTTGATAATATAAACGAATGACCTTAATATACGTATAATATTTTTTAGAAATATATTTAACAACAGGACCAGAATCACCTCCACAAATTTTTAAAAATAAACTAGATATATAATTAATGGATTTTGTCTGTAACGCAGGATCAACATAATAATCATTTATAATAAAATTGGGATTACTTCTCTTAAAATGATATAATGAATTAGACAATAATTCCAAATCAATAAAGAAAGACGCAATATACAATGAAGTATCATCTAAATTAATAGAAAAAATATCAGAATTATTAATTCCTATAACCGACAAAATTTCCCCAATACTAGAAAACACTATAACTTTATTATTTAAAACAATATTTTTATAATAATATTGTTTTTTATTAAAAATATTACAAAATTCTAAAGATATCTTATCTATTTGACTTAAAAAATTAAAAACATAAAAAAATTGTCCTAATTCTATACGTACATAATTTAAAATATCAACAACAATATTTACCGAATCAACATGACATTTTCGTAACCTTTCTTTCATCCACAAAGGGGTTTCAACTTTTAAATTAATATTTTTAATTAATATTGTTCTATAACTAAATGCAATATCATCAATTTTTACATTTATTTTAAATTGATCTGTTGTCTTTTGTAAAATATTAACATGATTAATTTTAGGCAATTCAAAATTATTTAAAATAGATATCTCTCTTGCAATACCTAAAATACCTAAAGCATCCATTCTGTTATGTAAAATGTTCATTTTAAATATATGATCACGATAAAATTCACAATCATACAAATTACTTCCTACCTTAATATTATTTGGAACCTCTATAATATTTTTACAACCTCCAAACATACCTAAATCATTAAATGAACATATTTTACCATATGAATATACATTACCAATTTTTAATTCATTAATAACAACATTATTCGATAATATTGATCCAATTTTAGCAACAACAACTTTTGTATTAATTTGATATTTTTTTTTATTACAAATAACTATTAATTTTTTAATTTGACCCAAATTGATTGTTAATATTTGATAATCTTGTAAAGTGTCATGAAAAGAACATGAAATAATTTCACCAATAACTACATTGTATAAATTATTCGATATATTTTCTTTGATCTCTTCTACTTCTAATCCAGACTGTGTCATTTGTGTATAAATATTCGAAATATTAACTAAAGGATTAATCCAATCACAAAGCCATTTTTCACTAAATCGCATTAATAATACCTACTTCTTTTAAATTGTTTAAGAAATTTTAAATCATTTTTAAAAAATAAACGTAAATCTTGAATACCATAATATAACATAATAATTCTTTCAATTCCAATACCAAATGCTAATCCAGAATATATATTATTATTAATATTAAAACGTTTCAAAACATTCGGATGTACCATACCGCAACCTAAAATTTCTAACCATGAACAATCATTTTGCATAATATCAACTTCAGCAGATAAAATAGTAAAAGGAAAATAAGAAGATCGAAATCTAAATTGCATTTTTTCATTAAAAAAATCATTCAAAAAACTATTAATAATCCATTTTAAATGCGCAAAATTAATATTTTTATCAATTACTAAACCTTCTATTTGATGAAACATAGGACTATGTGTAACATCACAATCTTTTCGAAACACTTTTCCTGGAACAATAACTTGAATAGGAAGTTGTTTTTCTTTAATAATACGAATTTGCATATTCGACGTTTGTGTTCTTAAAAGTCTTTCAGAATCAAACCAAAAAGTATCTTGAAGATTCCGAGCAGGATGAAACTTAGGTATATTTAAAGCTTCAAAATTATGAAAATCATTTTCTATTTCCAAACCACCATGAATAATATTAAATCCTAATTTATTAAAAAAAGATTCTATATAATAAATCATTTGAGTAATCGGATGTATAGATCCAATACTTTCCTTTCGTCCTGGAAGAGAAATATCTAATTGCTCTGAAAATACCTGATGTTGTACTGTGACATTTTCTAAATATGTTTTTTTAATTTTAATTTCATGATAAATATATTTTTTAATATCATTAATTATTTTTCCAATTTTTTTTTTCTTTTCATATGGCATTTCCCGTAATTGATTAATTTCTAATTGAATATATCCTCGTTTTCCAAGATATTTAACTCTTAATTTTTCTAAATCGTTCACATTTTTAACAAGACTCATGGATGTTGTAAAATTGTTAATCAAATTATTTTTATTAATAACTTTGTTTTTCATAATTATGACACATAATTAAATAAAGCTTCCATAAGGAAGCTTATATTATCCATTTTTACTACATTATACATAATACAAAAACTAATTAATCATTTCTTGTACAGCATCTTGAGATTTTTGTATTAATAAATTAAATGTATCCCGATCACAAAAAGCAATATTAGATAAACATTTACGATTTATAATAATATTCAACTTTTTTAATCCATACATAAAAATACTATATGTTATATTACTTTTTCTAACTGCTGCATTAATTCTTGAAATCCATAATCTTCTCAATTGTCTTTTTTTTTGTCTTCTATCACGATATGCATACTGACCTGATTTAATAACTGCTTGATAAGCAACTCGATAAACTCGAGATCGAGCACCATAATACCCTTTCGCTTGTTTTAAAATCTTTTTATGACGAGCATGAGCAATGACGCCTCGTTTAATACGAACCATTAAAACTCCTATTAAAATATATAAAAATATTACTATAATTATGTATTAATTAAAGTAAGGCAAACAAGATTTCACTTGTCTCAAATCATGTTTTGAAACAATAATTTTCACACGAAGATGTCTTTTACGTTTCGATGTTTTTTTAGTGAGAATATGACGTAAATTAGCTTGTTTACGTTTAAATTTTCCAAACGAATATTGTTTAAATCTTTTCGCAGCACTTTTTAATGTTTTCATTTTTGACATAATTAATTATACTCAAATTAAAATCATATAAAATAATAAAATTATTTTTTTTTAGGATTTAATATCATAATCATCTGTCGTCCTTCTATTTTAGAAGGAAACGATTCTAAAATAGAAAATTCAACTAAATCATGTTGAATTCTTTTTAATACTTGAATACCAATATCTTGATGAGCCATTTCTCGACCTCTAAATCGTAATGTAACTTTAACTTTATTACCTTGTTTTAAAAATTTAATTAAATTACGTAATTTAACTTGATAATCACTTTCTTCTGTACCAGGTCGTAATTTAATTTCTTTAATTTGTACAATTTTTTGTTTTTTTTTCTGTTCTTTAAGGTTTTTATTTTTTTTATATAAAAATTTTCCATAATTCATAATACGACACACAGGAGGTTTGGCATGAGGACTAATTTCAACTAAATCAGCTCCTGAAGATTCAGCATATCTCAAAGCTTCTTGAATAGTCATAATTCCAAATAACTCATTATTTATTCCAATTAATCTAATTTTTTTTACTTTTATTTCATTATTAATACGATTTGGTTTAACTAATTGCATACGATTACCAATTTTAATACTTTATTCCCCCATTTGACAAAAACTACGATTTTGAATTTCCAATGTGATATGTTGTATAAAAAAATTTACATCTATTAAATTAATAATTTTTTTATTCCTATTACGAATACTAATTTTATTTAATCTCATTTCTTGATCTCCACAAATCAATATATATGGAATACGTTGAATAGTATATTTACGAATTTTAAAATTCATTTTTTCATTGTCTACATCACATTTGACACGTATACCTAAATGAAAAAATTTTTTTTTAATATTAATAGCATATTGAATATTATGCATGTTAACATTAATAATCATAATCTGTATAGGTGATAACCAAGTAGGCAAAAAACCAGAATATTCTTCTAATAAAATTCCAATAAATCTTTCTATAGAACCTAATATTGCTCTATGGATCATTACTGGAGTTTTATGACAATTATTTTTATCTATATAAAAAGCAGAAAATCTTTCAGATAAATAAAAATCAAGTTGTATTGTACCACATTGCCATAATCGATTTAAACTATCTTCTAGAATAAATTCTATTTTAGGACCATAAAATGCACCTTCACCTTCTTTTACCTTAAAATTAACATGATTAATTAACAATGAATTTTTTAAAGCTAATTCTGATTTATCCCAAATATCATTTTCACCAATTCTGTTTTTTGGTCTAGTGGAAAAATGAACATGTATCTTTTCAAAACCAAACGTTTTATAAACATTAAAAATCATTTTAATACAACTTGTAATTTCTTCTTGAATTTGATCTTCTGTACAAAATATATGTGCATCATCTTGAGTAAAATTACGTAATCTCATTAAACCATGTAACGAACCTGAAGGTTCATTACGGTGACAAGTACCAAATTCTGAAATACGTACTGGAAGATCACGATACGACTTTAAACCACAATTAAAAATTTGTATATGTGCTGGACAATTCATAGGTTTAATAAAATATTCTTTATGTTCTAAAGTAGTAGAAAATATAAAATCTTTAAAATTTTCAACATGACCGCTAATTTCCCATAAAGTTCGATGCATTAAAAGAGGTGTTTTCACTTCTTCATATTTCCACTTAGTTAATTGAAAACGAATAAATTTTTCTAATTCTTTAAAAATGATCCATCCATTATGATGCCAAAATATCATACCTGCAGCTTCTTCTTGTATATGATATAATTCCATTTTTTTATTAATTACACGATGATCTTTATTTTTTATAACCTTTAAATGATTTAAATATTTTAATAATTGACTATGATTTAACCATACCGTTCCATAAATTCGTTGTAACATCTTATTAGACTTATTACCTTCCCAATAAGCTCCAGAACAATTTTGTAATTTAAAATATTTACAAAATTGTATATTTGATACTTGTTCACCTAAACTAATATCTAAATATTTTTCATGATAATAAACATCTATCGTATTATAATCGCTAAAATATTTGCTAATATATTGAACTTTATATATTTCATTTTTTTTTTCAAAAATATTTATTACATCTTTTTTTAAAATTTTTTTATGAATAATACAATATTTTTTTTTAATTAATTTTGTCATTAAGATTTCTAAATCATAAATATCTTTCTTACTAATATTATGTTTTACATCAATATCACAATAGAATCCATTTTTTAAAATATTACCCATACCTATTTTTGAACATGGCCATTTTATTTTACAAGCATAAGATAATAACTGAACACAAGAACGTTGAATAAAACTAATAGATTTTTCATCTTTTATAGTTAAAATAAATATTTTAGAATCTTGAATAATTAAAGTATTAATATTTACGAAACGATCATTCATTATTGCACCAATAGCAATGTGTCCTAATCCCTTTTTAATATCTTCTGCTACTTCGAATATTGAAATCATACTTTTTTGATATACTCGCTTCATTCCATTTAATAAAGTAACAACAAGCATTCCTAATCCTTATATAAAACAATAATACAATATTTAAATATATTATATATAAAAAATTGAATAAATATAAATCTATTTATATTTAAATAATACGATCCAGAAATCGTAAATTTTATAAATTATATATGAATCTCTATCAAGTTATATAATACCAGTCATATCCGACTGGTATAAATATTAAAAACGACTATCAATAGCTTTTGCTAATTGTTCAAGAATTAAAATACTATCTTCCCACCCTAAACATGGATCTGTAATAGATTGACCATATAATAATTGTTCTTTATCCATCATTTTTTGCGAACCTTCTTTTAAAAAACTTTCAATCATTACACCAGCAATATGAGTACAACCATCCATAATTTGTTTACATACTGTTTCTGCAACATTACATTGTAAACGATGTTGTTTTAAACAATTTCCATGGCTAAAATCAATCATTAAATATTCAGGTAAATTAAATTTTTTTAATTTTGATACTGCTAACTGAATATCATTTTCATGATAATTAGGATATCTTCCACCACGCATAATAATATGTCCACAAGGATTTCCACTAGTGTGATTAATAGTCATTTGTCCATCTTTATCTGGAGCTAAAAACAAATGACGCACTCGAGCTGCTCGTATAGCATCTATTGCAATACCAATATTACCATCTGTTCCATTTTTAAATCCTACTGGGCAAGATAATGCAGAAGCCATTTCTCTATGAATTTGACTTTCTGTAGTACGAGCTCCAATTGCTCCCCAACTAATTAAATCAGCAATAAATTGACCAATAACAATGTCTAAAAATTCTGTGGCAGCAGGCATACCTAATTTATTAATATCTAATAATAATTTTCGCGCTACTGACAATCCATGATTAACACGAAAACTATTATTTATATCTGGATCAGAAATTAATCCTTTCCAGCCAACAACAGTACGAGGTTTTTCAAAATATGTTCGCATAACAATTTCTAATCTAGAATAATATTTTTTACGCATTTCATTAAGATAACCAGCATATTCTACCGCTGCATCCGGATCATGTACTGAACATGGACCAATAATTACTAATAAACGTCTATCTTGACCAGTCATAATATTAAAAATATTTTTACGTGTAATAATAATATTATCTATCATTTCTTCATTTAAAGCATGACATTTTGCTAAATCATTAGGAGTAATTAATGGATCAATTCGTATTGTATGTAATCCATCTGTTGTTTTCATCTTATTCTCTAAAATAAATTTATTATATTTACAATTATAATATAATAATTTACACAATCAACAAGCAATATAAACTGATATCATGTGAATTATATTAGAAAATATAAAATAAATAATTATTTTAAAACATCAAAACCAAATAAAAATTTAATTATTTTATTTACCTAAATGCAAATAACATTTTTTGTAATCAATTAGTTTCTTCAAAAATAATAAATTTTAAAATAAAATTTACATGAATATTTTATCAAATTAATATTATAATCCTAAAATAACAATTTAATTTTATATAGATCTAACACTATGAAAAATAAAAAAATATGGAAAGGAATTACTATAACAGATAAAGCAAAAAAACAAATACAATACTTAATAAAAAAAAATAAACATGTTCAATCTATTCAAATTAATATTAAAAAATCTGGATGTGCTGGTTTTCGATACTATCTTTCTTTAATATCTGATACAAAAAAAATATTCACAAAAAAATATTATATATATAATAAATATAACATTATTATACAAATTCCAATCAAATATATGCATATAATAGACGGCACAACAATTGATTTTATTAAAGAAGATGGAATAAATATGAAATTCAAATTTAATAATCCTCATGTTCAACAATTTTGTGGTTGTGGAGAAAGTTTTAATATAAATACAAACAATCAAAAAATCTAATATCACCAACACAATAAAAAGTGATTTTTTTTTCCTCTAGTAATCAAAGTAAATTTTCCAAACAATTTATCTGAATAACAAAATACATATTTTGGGTTTGTTTCTTTTCTATTATTAATACGAATAGCATTAGAAATAATCAATTGATACGCATGATTACGAGAAGAAGATAATTTTGTATTCACTAAAACTTGACGTAAATCTTCTTCCCCGTTTAAAATAAGAGACGGAATCCCGTCTTTTTTAAGTTGATAAAAATCTAATTTAGTTAATTTATTACAATTTCCATAAAACAAAATATTAGTAATCCTTTTCGCTGATTTTAATTCTTCTTTACCATGCACTATACGCGTTACAGCATCCGCAAGAATAGATTTTAAATAAAAAAAATCACTTTTTATATTATTATTTTTTTGTATTTGGTTAATTTTTGAAATACTTAAAAAAGTAAATAATTTTAAAAAATCAATAATCTTATCATCTTCAACATTTAACCAAAATTGATAAAATTTATACGACGTAGTTTTTTCACTATCTAACCAAATACTCTCATTTTTTTCTGTTTTACCAAACTTCATTCCATTCGATTGAGTCAATAATGGAATAGTTAATCCAAAAACTTGTTCATGACATACACGACGTATTAATTCAATCCCAGATGAAATATTACCCCATTGATCAGAACCTCCAATTTGTAAAATTACATGATATTTTTTATATAATTTTAAAAAATCATACGATTGCAATAAATTATAAGAAAATTCTGTAAATGATATTCCTTGTTCTATCCTATTAATTCTATTTTTCACAGATTTTCTATTTATCATTTTATTTACTGAAAAATACTTTCCAATATCACGAAGAAATGAAATAATATTTATTTTTTTAAACCAATCATAATTATTGACAATTAAAGGAGAAAAAACACCTAAATTTTGAAATAAATAAAATATTTGATTTTTAATTTTCGTATTCCAACATATTACCTTTTCAGAAATATTAAATTCTCTTTCTTGATTTTTAAAACTTGGATCACCAATGAGACCTGTAGCACCCCCAAGCAAAACAATAATATTATGATTATATTTTTGAAACCATTTTAAACAAAACAAAGGTACAAGATGTCCAATATGTAAACTATCAGAAGTTGGATCAAAACCACAATACAATGTAATAACATTATGATTGATTATTTTTTCTAAACCATCAATATTACTAATTTTTGAAATAAAACCTCTAAATTTTAACTCATCAAACAAGTTTAAACAAACCATAAAATTTTTTAAACCTTATATAATTGTATATCATTATATAATGATACAATAATAAATAAATATAATCATTCATAATTAATATAATAAAATTTATATAAAAATGATTATAATTATTATCTATAAAATACCTTATTTATAAAAACACATTTTATCAAAAAATATTTAATGTATAATATGATTAAAATTCAGTTTTTCTAATCTATCAATAATTATCTGAGTATAATAATCTACTTCAATATTTACGATATCTCCTATAACTTTCATTGAAATATTAGTATTACATAAAGTTTCAGGAATGAAACATACACAAAAAATATTATTTTTTATATCACTCACTGTTAAACTAATTCCATCAATTGCAATAAAACCTTTTAAAAAAATATATTTCTTCCATACATCCTGAACTTGAAAAAAAATTTTTCTATTATTATTAGTATGAATAATATTACAAATTTTTGCAGTACCAATAATATGACCTGTTAATAAATGACCACCCACCTCATCTCCAAATTTTAATGATCTCTCAACATTAATTTTTGATCCAACACTCAATAAAGACAAATTTGTTTTGATTAACGTTTCCTGAATAACATCAAAATAAACATGATGATTATGAATTTTCGTTACAGTTAAACAACAACCATTATTTGATACAGAAGCACCAATATTTAAATTTAATGTTAAATAATTGGGAAATTTCATATTATATGTAAAAAATTGGTACTTTTTTTTTATAGATGAAACAATAGCTATTCCTTGTATAATACCAGTAAACATAATTATATCCAAATTTAAAATTAATAGACACACAATATAATATAATATATAATAAAAAATATATGAAATAAAGAAAACTAATCTTACATAAATAATATTTTTTTGTATATAATAGATATATTGAAACTTGCGTTCGTAACTCAGTTGGTTAGAGTGTCACTATGACATAGTGAAAGTCAGTGGTTCAAATCCACTCGAACGCAATAAAAAATAAAATAATTTTTATATAATATAAATAAAGGATATAATAAAATATTGATCACAGAATTTATCAATTTAATCAATAAAAACCAATCTATATTATTATCTTATAGCGGAGGATTGGATTCAACTGTATTATTGTACCAACTAGTTCAATGGAAAAAAAAATACCCAAATTTAAAATTAAGAGCTATTCACATTGATCATCAAATCAATATTAAATCATACCACTGGAGTAAACATTGTCAAAAAATATGTAAAATAATCAATATTCCACTAATCATTAAACAAATTACTATACCAAATACAAATAACTTTCAAGAAAACGCAAGAAAAATCCGATATAAAATAATTATAAACCACATGAATAAAAATGAAATATTACTCACAGCACATCATTTAGATGACCAATGTGAAACACTATTCTTATCCTTAAAACGTGGTAGTGGTTTATCTGGTTTATCTGGTATATCATACGTAAAAAAAATAGATGAAAATAAAACTCTTTTTAGACCATTATTAAGATATAAAAAAAAACAATTGTATCAATGGGCAATATCCAATAATCTTGATTGGATTGAAGATAACAGTAATTTTAACAATAAATATGATCGTAATTTTATCAGAAACAAAATTATAAAAAATATAGAAAAAAAATGGCCATTTTTTCAAAAAAATTGTTATAAAAGCATGCAAATCTTTTATATACAAGAAAAATCTTTAAACCAATTTTTAGATAATACATTATTAAAACATCTAGTATTCAAGAATATACTTAATATACAAAATCTTCAAACTATTCAACAAGAAACACAGATTTTACTAATACGAAGATGGATACAAAAATATAAAAAAATAATACCAACATATTTACAAATCCAAAATATTTATTATTACTTAATGCAATATCATCAAAAATATACAAAATTTACAATACCATTTAAAAATTTCAAAATATCTCGATACAAAAATATGATTTTTCAAATTGATAAACACAAATCTATAAAAAAAAAGATAATTTTTTGGCATAATTATACACGACCATTACAATTACCTGAACAATTAGGTCAAATTATACAAAACAAATATGGTACAAAAATTCCAAAACCTAAAAAAAATGACTTAGTAAATATTAGATTTCAAACAAATAAAAAAATCATAATTTTTCAAAATTATAAAACACCAATTAAAAATATATGGCAATATCATAATATACCTCCATGGAATCGTAATCGTATACCACTATTATTTTACAATGATACGTTAATTTATATTATCGGAATTCTATTAATTGACCACCCCAAAAAAAATAATAATTATAAATCCTGGAATATATCATGGATTAACAACATTAATCAACATTAAAAAAATTTTTTTATAACATTTAATTCAATTTTATTATATAATGGATAAAATAAATTAATACGATGTCCTAACAAAGGTTTATGAATATCACTCCAACATAACTTTTTCATCAAAAATAATTCAGTTTTTTTTGCTAAATCTGGTAAAATAGGTTTAATAAAAATCATAATAACATAAAATAACTGTACACCCATTGAACAAACATTATGTAATTTAACATAATTATCTATTACTGACATTCTCCATGGTTTCTGATTATCTATATATTGATTAGCTAAATTTGACAACTTAACAAGATGTTTAATAACTAAATTAAATTCCCTCTTTTTAAAAAAACTACTAATCATTTTTGAAGAATCAATAAATATTTGATATAACTGTTTATCATCCAACTCTAATGATAAAATATTATCAAAATAATTCTTTAAAAAACTAGAACTTCGTGATGCTAAATTAACTATTTTATTCACAAGATCAGAATTAATCTTATTTATTAACTCTTGAAAATTAATTTCAATATCGTCAATATTAGAAGATAATTTAGAAGCATAATAATATCGAAGACTATCAGAACCTAAATATTGAAACCATTTTTTTACTAAAATTAAAGAACTACGAGATTTAGATAATTTTGTTCCATTCCAAGTAACATAACCATGAACAAATATTTTATTAGGTTTTCTAAAATTTACAGCTTCTAAAATAGCAGGCCAAAATAAAGTATGAAAATAAATAATATCTTTCCCAATGAAATGATATAATTTTATTTGAGAATCTATATTCCAAAATTCATAAAAATCTAAAAAATTACTTTTATCACATAATTCTTTAAATGTACTAATATAACAAATAATTGCATCTAACCATACATAAAAATATTTTTCATGAGTATTAGGAATTTTAAAACCAAAATACGGAGCATCTCTAGAAATATTCCATTGTTTTAATCCTAAATTAAACCATTCTTTTGTTTTATTTAATATCTGTTTCTGTAAAACACCTGAATTGATCCAAACATGTAAGCTTTGTTTAAATCGATTTAAATTAAAAAATAAATGATTAGAACTACGTATAATAGGTACAGTGCCAGAAAGATTAGATAATGGACGAATTAACTCGATTGCTTTATAAATAGAACCACATGATTCACAATTATCACCATATTGATTATTCACATAACAAATTGGACAAATACCTTTAACAAATCGATCGGGTAAAAATATCTTTTCTTTAACATCATACAATTGTAAAATATTTTTTTGTTTAATTAATTGTTTCAATTGTAAAGTATAATATATTTTTTTTACAAAATACTTATTTTTATTACTATGTGTAGAAGAATAATAATCATATAAAATATTAAAAGACTTTAAATCATTTTTATGTTCCTGAAAAAAAGTATTAATTAATTGTTTTGGAGTAATAGACATTTTTTTTGCTTGAATCATAATTGCTGTACCATGAGCATCATCAGAACAAATAAACCATACTTGATGACCTAACATACGTTGATGACGTACCCATATATCTGCTTGAATATGTTCGAACATGTGTCCAATATGCATTGATCCATTAGCATATGGTAATGCGCAAGTAACCAAAAATTTCTTCTTCATAAAATATTAATCTATTAATTAAAATATCATATTAAAAATATATTATATATTTATAATAGAATAAATATTTTTGTAAAAAAAAAAAAAAAATAATAAAAAAATTATAACGATACATTTTCAATGCTATTAAAATATATTGCATCATTACAACAATAATATATCTAATAAATAAAATACATCTATTAATAAGATGACCAATTAGTATGAAAAACACCATCTTGATCATATCTTTTATAAGTATGTGCTCCAAAATAATCTCTTTGTGCTTGAATTAAATTAGCAGAAGAAAATGATGTACGATAACTATCATAATATGAAATAGCAGATGAAAAAACAGGAATAGCAACCCCATACTGTATAGAATCAGATACTACTTGACGTAATGTATTTTGATACTTATTAGCTAATTCTTGAAAATATGGTGATAATAATAAATTCATTGTAGTATTATCATATTTATATGCTTCAACAATTTTATTTAAAAACCGAGCCTGAATAATACATCCTGAACGAAAAATTTTAGCAATATTACTATATTTTAAATTCCAATGATATTTTTGAGAAGCATGACTTAATTGTGAAAAACCTTGTGAATACGAAATAATCTTCCCTAAATATAATGATTGTCGAATTTTTTCAATAAATTCCGACTGATTATGAATAATACAATGATTTCTTGGACCTAATAATATATTAGAAGCTAATATCCTTTGTAATTTTAAAACAGATATATATCGTGAAAAAACAGACATAGTAATTAAAGTCAATGGTTCATGTAATTCTAATGCTTCCTTACAAGCCCATTCACCCGTTCCCTTAGTATCTGCTTGATCTAAAATACAATCTATTAAATCATTACCATTACTATCTTTTTTTTTTAAAATATTTTTAGTAATTTTAATTAAATAACTATTTAACTCACCTTGATTCCATTGAGAAAATATATCAGAAATATCTTGATTACTTAAATTTAAAATATGTCGTAACATTGAATAAGATTCTGCAATTAACTGCATATCAGCATACTCAATACCGTTATGTACCATTTTCACATAATGACCAGAACCATCCGGACCAATATATGAAATACATGATTCATTACCAATTTTTGCTGCGATGGATTTTAAGATAGGTTTAATAAAATTATAAGCAGACTTATTCCCTCCAGGCATAATAGATGGTCCATATAATGCGCCATATTCACCACCTGAAATTCCTGCACCAATAAAATTAACATTATATTTTAACAAATTATAATATCTACGAATAGTATCTTTATAAAATGAATTACCACCATCAATAATAATATCACCAGAAGAAAGATAAGAAAGCAATTTTAATATTATATTGTCTGTTGCTTTTCCTGATTGTACCATTAATAAAATACATCTAGGTTTTTTTAAAGAATTAACAAAACCACTAATTGAAAAAAACGGCAATATTGTTTTATTATCAAAATTTTTAATTATATATTCTGTTTTCTGAGGAGTACGATTAAATATAGAAACTGTATAACCATGACTGGCAATATTTAACGTTAAATTACGACCCATCACGGCCATCCCTATAACTCCAATATCATTCTTGAACATTTTTTATAACTCCAATATATCAGAATTAATATTATAAAAACTATAAATTATATATAAAATTTATATTATTTCAAACCATAATAATACATTTATTTACATTGTATAAAATTTAATAAAAATTTCAATATTATAAAAATAATAATAAATTAATATAATTAATCATTTTTTCTTCGGATATTTAAATTACTAATAAGACAATTAAAATTTAAATTATGATTATGCAATAATACTAATAAATGATAAACAAGATCAGAAGATTCATTAATACAATCTTTTATATTATTATTTAAAAATGAAATTAATGTTTCAACAGCCTCTTCACCAACTTTTTGAGCAATTTTATTTATACCCTGTTTATGTAACTGAGTAGTATATGTAATATTATGATCTAAATATTTTTTATCTCGAACAATTTTATCTAAATAAAAAAAAATAGTAGAATATGTTTTTACACCTATAAAACAACTATTTCGTTTTAAATGACAAGTCATATTAAGAGAATTAACTAGTATTAACAAAACATCACAATCACAATCAGTATTAATTGTTAACACATGTAAAAAATGTCCTGATCTTTCACCTTTTACCCATAATTGTTCTTGTTTTCTTGAATAAAATGTCACGATTCTATTTTTTTGAGTTAAATATAAAGCTTTCTTATTCATACAACCATGCATTAAAATTTCACCAGAAATAAAATTTTGTATTATACAAGGCAACAACCCTGTAATTTTATTCCAATGAATACTTAATGATTGATAATTATTTAACATAATCGAATATTTATCTCCATATTCATTAAAAAATTTTTCAACTTTTTAATATTAAACATATTTTGATGAAATACAGATGCTGCTAACGAACCATCAACATTTGAAAATCTAAAAACATTATAAAAATCATACATAGTACCTGCTCCTCCAGACGCTATTAATGGCACAGAACAAACGTTTTTCATCTTTCTTAATTGTTTAATATCATATCCATAACACATACCATCTTGATTCATCATATTTAATACAACTTCTCCAGCACCTCGTTTTTGTACTTCTTGTATCCAAGAAATAGTTTTTAACTCAGTTTTTCTTATCATATTATGATCACCTGTATATTGATACACATAATAACAATCATTTTTTTTGTCATACCATGAATCGATACCTACTACAATACATTGTGTTCCAAAACGATCAGCAATACGAGTAATTAAATTAGGATCATTAATCGCAGGAGAATTAATTGACACTTTATCTGCACCAAATGATAAAATAGTACTCACATCTTTAAGATTCTTAATACCACCCGCTACACAAAATGGAATATCTATTACTTCGGCAACTTTATATATCCATGATTTATCAACTAATCTATTATCTACAGATGCAGTAATATCGTAAAAAACCAATTCATCAGCTCCATCCATAGCATATTTTTTCGATAAAGATATAATATCACCAACAATCTGATGATTACGAAATTGTATTCCTTTAACTACTTGATCATTCCTAACATCTAAACATGGGATAATTCGTTTTGCCAACATTGCATTGCCTCTACTATAGTAAATCTCTTTTCTAATAAACTTCGTCCAATAATAATATTATCTACTTTAGTATTTTTCAATCTTGTAATATCATCAATAGTACTAATACCACCAGAAGCTTGAAAATGAATACAAGGAAATTTATCTACTATTTCTTGATATAAATTTAAATTAGGGCCTAACAAAGTTCCATCACACGAAATATCTGTACATAAAACATGTTTTATATTAAAAGATAACAATTTTTTTAAAATTGATTCTAACTCTATATGAGTATTTTTTTTCCATCCATTAGTAAAAATTATTTTTTTATTATTCTTCATAATACGTACATCTAATGCTGCTACAATAAAATCATTACCATATAAATCAATCCATTTTCGAATTTCATGTATTTTATCAATAATAGCAGACCCTATTACTATTCTCTGGACACCTAAAGAAGAAAAATATTCTATATCATGGATATTACGAATACCTCCTCCTATTTGTATATAATTCTTAAATTTATTTATAATCTTCAAAAAAGTTTTTTTTTGCCTATTTTTAGGATTATTCGCACCATCCAAATCAACGATATGAATAATATTAATACCTAAAGAAACATAATATTTTAATAAATTGCTTAGTTTATAATTATAATATTGTAATAAATTATAATTACCTTGATATAATCGAACAATTTTATCATTCAGAATATCTAAAGCTGGAATAATCATAATATTAATTCTCTAAGAAATTTAACAATAACCTTGAACCTACTACACCAGATTTTTCTGGATGAAATTGAACACCTATAAAATTATTTTTTTGCACTATCGAACTAAAATAAAAACCATAATATGTTTCTGCAATAGTATATTTATTAATAGCAATAGAATAACTATGATTAAAATAAAACCATGATTTTGATTGAATACCTGTAAATAAATAATGTTTTTTACAAAATATCACCTGATTCCATCCAGTATGAGGTAATGGTAATGTATCTACATTTAATAATGACACATATGTATTCATAATACCTATCATTTTTATTCCACAAGATTCTTCACTAAATGTAGATAACAATTGCATACCTAAACATATCCCTAAAACAGGACACAATAAATGTTTAATAACATTAACCAATTTTTTTAATTTTAATTGTTTCATAATTGCTTTAGAGCTACCAACTCCTGGAATTAATAACTTATCAGCATTGACAATTTTATCCAAATCATCTGTAACTATTGGGTTATATCCTAATTTTTGAATTGATAATTTAACAGATAATAAATTAGCACAATTCGTATCTAATATTACTATATTCATTTTACAAAACACCTTTTGAAGTCGGTAATTGTATACTGGTAATATTAATAGCTTTTCGTAAAGCACGTCCAAAAGATTTAAATAAACTTTCAATTTGATGATGATCATTCGTACCAGTGCTTACTAAATGAATAGTACTTTTCATAGAACATGATAAAGATCTAAAAAAATGTTCCACCATATCTGTATTTAAATCCCCTACAAACTGACGATTGAATTTACCTATAAATTTTAAATATGATCGTCCTGATAAATCTAAAAGACAATATCCTACACTTTCATCCATAGGAACATAATACCCAAATCTATTAATTCCTAATTTATTACCTAAAGATTGACGAATTGCATTACCCAAAACAATACCAAGATCTTCAATAATATGATGATCATCAATATGAATATCACCGTCAACATATATATGCACAATAATATTTGCATGAATTGCAATTTGCTCTAACATATGATTTAAAAAATTAATTCCAGTATCAATTTTATTTTTCCCTAATTTATCTAACCATAATTCAACAATAATTTTTGTTTCTCGAGTATTTCGAAAAACTTTTATATATCTATTTTTATTACATAAAATATTGTAAATATCATTCCAATTCAATTGTTTTCTTTGATATAATATTCCCTGAATACCTAAATTTTTGGCTAAATAAATATCTGTAATACGATCTCCAATTACATAACTATGATTTTTATCAAATGTATTATGAACAATCCACGGAGTCAACAAACCAGTATTAGGTTTACGACAAAAACAAAAATCATTATATACATGTGGACAAATTAATATATAATCAAACATCACACCTTGTGAAAAAAATACATCTAACATAAATTTATGAGGAATAATAAATGTACTATACGGAAAAGTAGCAGTATAAAGACCATCTTGATTACTAATCATTACTAATTTAAAATTTAATTGTATTAATTTTTTTAATACAACAATAACATTAGGTTCAAATACTAATTTATCTATTCGATCAACTTGTAAATTATCAGACGGTTCTTCAATCAATGTTCCATCACGATCAATAAATAATATTTTGTCTTGCACAAAAAAAATCCTTCTTTAATAAACTGACTTATTATATTCTCAATTATATATTCTTTTTAATACTTGTATTAAATGAAAACACTCTTGTTTAGTTCCAATAGATATACGAATACATTGATTTAATCCATATTCATGATCTTGATTCCTAACAATAATACCTTTATCCCATAATGTTTTAAATATATTAAGAGAAGAAAAAAATTTAACTAATATAAAATTTGATTTACTCTCAAAAATTTTCTTTACTATATGTAATTTACTTAACTGATCTAACAACCATAACTTATTTTGATTTAAAACAAATACTTTTTTATACATAACATGAATATATTTATGACTTAAAGCTTGAGATGCTATATCTATAACAGGAGAAGCTAAAGGATACGGAGTGATTACTTTACGTAATAAACCAATAACATCACTATGTGCTAAAGTAAAACCACACCTAAGTCCTGCTAAACCAAAAGATTTAGATAATGTTCTTAAAATAACCAAATGAGAAAATTCTAACAATAAATGTGATAAATTATATTCATAACAAAATTCAATATATGCTTCATCTATAACAACTAAACATTTATGTGTAGTTATTTGTAATAAACGAATAATATCAAATTTATTAATTATATGACCAGTAGGATTATTCGGTCTACAAATATATATTAATTTTACATTGTTTAAATGTAACTTAATATTTAATATATCTAATTTTTTATCAAATAAAATAGGTATTTGCTTATTATTAACACCATAAATTTCTGCAATTTTAGAATACATAGAATATGTAGGAGGAAAAGTAATAATATTATCCTTTTTAGGAGAACAAAACGTTTTAATTAATAATTCAATTGCTTCATCAGAACCTCTAGTAACTAAAATATTTTTATCAGGAATTTGAGAATATTTTGAATATTTTAAAATTAAACTTTTAGGTTGACATTCAGGATAACGATTAAAACAAAAATTACGTAAATTAAAAAATAATCCTATCGGACATTCATTAGCATTTAACCAAATATCTCCTATACCTCCAATTTTTCTCGCTGATTGATATTCTTGAAATAACAAAATATTTTTACGAGATAAATTTTTAATACTAATCTTCATAACGATTCTTAATAAAATTCATACGTTGTATTATAGCATTACTATGTGCATCCATTTTCTCAACCATAGATAAACACATGACAGCATGAGAAACACTTTTTAAACCAACAGATGTTAATTCTTGTACACTAATACGTTTTTGAAAATCTAACACACTTAATCCAGATGAAACAATAGCACTACCATATGTTGGTAATACATGATTAGGTCCAGAAATATAATCTCCTACTGCTTCTGGAGACCAATGACCTAAAAAAATTGATCCAGCATTCAACACCTTACTCAGTATGTACCGAGAATTCTCTGTCTGAATACTTAAATGCTCCGGTGCATAAGAATTTGATATACCAATACAATCTATTAAGTTATTTGTAACAATAAATCGACTATTTTCTAATGCACTCAAAATAATAGATTTCCTAGATAAATTTAATATTTGCTTATTCATTTCCGTTAATACTTTTTCTGCTATCATATGATTACAAGTTAATAACATTACCTGAGTATCATACCCATGCTCCAATTGAGATAGTAAATCAGAAGCAATAAAAATAGGATTAGCAGAATGATCTGCAATAACTACTAATTCCGATGGACCTGCAGTCATATCAATAGACAAATCTGTTAATAATTGATTTAACTGTAACTTAGCTTCTGTAACATATACATTCCCTGGACCAAAAATTTTATTAACTTTAGGAATTGTTTCTGTTCCAAAAGCAAGAGCAGCAATTGATTGTGCACCACCAATTTCAAATATATTGTTAATACCACACATTTTAGCAACATATAATATTTCATTCACAATAGGTGGAGGAGAACATAATATAATATTTTTACAACCTGCAATAACAGCTGGTATAGATAACATTAAAACAGTAGAAAACAAAGGAGATACTCCACCAGGAACATATAACCCAATTGATTCAATAGGTAAAACAATTTGTTGACAACGTATTCCTGTCTGAATATTGATATCTATCATATTCATATTTTGTTTAGAATGAAATTTATAAATATTTTTAAACGATAATAATACTGATTTTTTAAATTCTTCATCTACTAAAAATTCTGATTTATTAATTCTATCCTGAGAAACTTTAAAACTATCCAACTGAACATTATCAAATTTATTAGTATATTTCTGTAATGCTTCATCTCGTAAATTACGTACATCTGATATAATGTCTTTCACTACTTGTTTAACATGATTACGTTGTATATTTGGTCGAAGCAACATATTTTTTTGTTGTATACTATTTAAATCATTCCAGTAAATTATTTTATTTTCTAATAACATCATTTTACTCCATCATTTTTTCTATAGGTAATACTAAAATAGAACTTGCACCTAAAGCTTTCAATTTTTCCATAGTTTCCCAAAATAATGTTTCGCTACTAACCATATGCATAGCTACTTTATTTGTATCTCCTGCTAATTTAGATATTGTAGGACGTTCTGCGCCTTGTAATAAAGTTATTACTTCTTCTAACTTAGAAGATGGAGCATGTAACATAATATATTTCGACCCTCGAGCTTTTATAACACCTTTAATTCGAGTTATCAATTTATTAATAAGTATTATTTTTTCATTATTAACATATCCACCAAATTGTGATATTAGACAAGCTCGAGAAGAATGAATAACTTCTACTTCTTGTAATCTATTTTCTTCCAAAGTTGCACCAGTAGAAATTAAATCACAGATAGCATTAGATAAACCAACTCCAGGAGCAACTTCTACAGATCCATTTAATATAAAAAATTTAAAATTTATTCCTTGATCATTAAAATATTTTCTTAACAAAAAAGGATAAGAAGTTGCAATGCAAGAATTTTTAAAACTTTGTATTCCAATATACTTATGACGATAAGGTATCGAAAGTGATAAACGGCATATACCAAAATCTAAATGTTGAAGAATAGTATAAAAACACTTTTCTAATCTCGATTGACGTTTTAATTTTTCTTCTTGTAAAACATTTTCACCTACAATACCTAAATCAACCACTTTATCCATAACTAAACCAGGAATGTCATCATCTCTAACTCGCATCACATCAATAGGCATATTTTCAGAAAAAGAAATTAATTGTTGTTTTTTTAAATTAATTTTAATACCACATTGTATTAATAATTGAATAGAATCTTGACTTAAACGACCTTTATTTTGCATAGCAATACGTAATCTATTTTTATTAAACATTATATTGCCTAAATATTATTACTAAAATAATCATAAAAATTATAGTTTAACCTATAAAAATAAATATTTATAAAAATTAAATAATAAATAATTTATATAAACTTATAAATAAAACCTAATATACATTGAAAAAACTAACATATTTATAAAATATATGTACATTTAAAACATATATATAATTATTATATCAAAAACTATTTAAATAATAATATAACATCTTAATACATTATATGTCGTATTAAAACTAATAAAGTAGTATTATGTCCAAAAAAATTAGGAACTTGATAAAACGCTATTACTGCAGGATGTTTGGATAACCAAATCGGAACTTGAAATTTTAAAATATTCTTTCCATGACCATGAGTAACAGAAAAACAAGAAATATTTTTTTTATGACATAAAATAATCCCTTCACTTAATTTTATTTGTGCATGATATTGACTTAAACCATGTAAATCAATCCCAATCTCAGGAATATATTTCCTGTCTTTTAATTTTTTCAGTTCTGCATTAAATAAATGACTCTGAACATAAGAAACAGGATAACTTCTAACAAAACTATAAGAAAAATTATGATCAAAAAAATAAATATGTATATCTCGTTGATATATTAATTTTCTAATATTATACTCTATTTTATTTTTTTCATAACATGGAATATGGAAAATAGTATCTTGTTTTATTTTTACAACTCCTAATATACTTTCATAAAAATATAAAACATCTTCTGGAGAATATAAAATATTTTTCTGTTCCATAATTTACAGTACCGTAATAAAATTTAACATTAAAATTCTTGAATAATAATCTTATAATATTAAATGATATTTTAAAAATGTAAAACAATTATTTATAAATAAATTTTATATTTTTTTAAAAAATCTAAATGAGGAAAAAATGGCTGGTAATACAATAGGAAAAATTTTTCGTGTGCACACTTTTGGTGAATCACACGGATTAAAATTAGGTTGCATTATTGATGGTATGCCTCCTGGAATTAAAATAAATCATCAAGATATACAAAATGAATTAAACCGTAGAAAACCAGGTTCTTCTCCATATACAACCCCTAGACGAGAACCAGATAAAATAGAAATATTATCTGGAATATTTGATGGCATAACAACTGGTACTAGCATCGGATTAACTATTAAAAATACTGATCAACGATCACAAGATTACAACAATTTAAAAAATGTATTTCGCCCAGGACACGCTGATTATACATATCAAATGAAATACGGAATCAGAGATTATCGGGGAGGAGGAAGATCATCTGCTAGAGAAACAGTCATGCGAGTAGCAGCTGGAGCAATTGCAAAAAAATATTTAAAAGATATACATAAAATAAAAATTAGAGGATATCTTTCACAGTTAGGATCAATTGTATGTCAATTTCAATCATGGACTCAAGTGAATAAAAACCCATTTTTTTGCCCAAATGAAAACGATATAGATAAGTTAAAAAAAAAAATTAAATATTTAAAAAAAACTGGAAATTCTATAGGGTCTTCAATAACAGTAATTGCAGAAAATATTCCTATTGGATTAGGAGAACCAGTATTTGATAGATTAGATGCAGATTTAGCTCATTCTTTAATGAGTATCAATGCAGTAAAAGGCGTAGAAATAGGAGATGGATTTGCCGTAATACAACAATTAGGTAGTATGAGTCGAGATGCTATGGATGTAAATGGTTTCAAAAGTAATCATGCTGGAGGTATATTAGGAGGTATTAGCAATGGAGAGAATATCATTACAAGAATTGCAATTAAACCAACTTCTAGTATTAATATACCTATCAATACAATTACAAATGATAAAAAAGAAACAATAATACAAGTTAAAGGACGTCATGATCCTTGTATCGGTATTCGAGCAGTTCCAATAGCAGAAGCAATGGTATCAATTACTTTAATGGATCATGTATTACGTTTTCAAGCCCAATGTGGTAAAATAAAAATATAAAATAATTTATTATTATATCCATGTTAATATAATATATCACAAACAAATAAAATTTTAAAGTTGAAAATCATTTAATTTTTATAATAAATACTATGTACTATAATAATTCATTAATGCAATCAAATTATAAATATATAATTTAAATAAATAATATAAAAATATATACTTAAATAATCTTTGATTATATTAAAACTAAAAAATTGATTCTATAAGAATAAAAAATCATAAAATCAATTTTTTTAGGAGAATAAAATGTTTAAAGGAAGTATTGTTGCATTAATCACACCAATGGATGAAAAAGGTAAAATTTGTAAAAATAGTTTAAAAAATATCATACAATATCACATTCAAAATAATACCACAGCTATAGTTTCTGTAGGAACTACAGGAGAATCAGCAACCCTAAATAAAAACGAACATGTTAATACAGTTTTACTTACTTTAGAATTATCAGATGGGAAAATACCAATAATAGCTGGAACCGGTGCTAATTCAACTTCAGAAGCTATTATATTGACAAAAAAATTTGAAAAATCAGGAATTTGTGGTTGCTTAACAGTAGTACCATATTATAATAAACCTACACAAAAAGGATTATATCAACATTTTAAAGCTATTTCAGAAAGTACCAATATTCCTCAAATATTATATAATGTACCTAGTAGAACAGGTTGTGATATGCTTCCAAAAACAGTAATTAAATTATCAAAACTGAAAAATATTATAGGAATTAAAGAAGCTACTGGAAATCTTGCTAGAGTACATCAAATTAAACAATATGTAAATAAAGATTTTACTTTACTTAGTGGAGATGACTTAACTGCTTTAGATTTTATGCAACTTGGTGGTCAAGGTGTAATATCTGTTACCGCAAATATAGCAGCAAAAGATATGTCCAATATGTGTTCCTTAGCATTAAAAAAAGACTTTATTAACGCAAGAATAATAAATCAAAAATTAATGTCAATACATGAATCATTATTTTTAGAACCCAATCCAATACCTATTAAATGGGCTGCATGGAAACTAGGAATGATCAACAATAAAACATTAAGATTACCTTTAACAACTTTGTCAATGAAAAACAAACATACATTATCTTTAGCACTAAAACAATCAAACATAATAAAATAATAATAAACTAACATATAAAATAACTGAATACAAATTAATTATTTGCACCAGAGTATCATATCTGATACTCTGATAATGCATAAATTCTGTATTTAAAATAATATTTTTTTCATAATATCTTCATACATTAAACTTAATAATTGCAAATCGTATACTTTCGTACATTCATTAATTGCATGAATAGTATTATTTAATAAACCTAATTCAATTAAATCTTCAGAAACATCTTTAATAAAACGTCCATCAGATGTACCACCCGAAGTTGAAAACATAGGATTAATATGATTAATATCTCGTATAGTTTGATGAACAACATGAACTAAATGTTTTGAATGTGTCAAAAAAGGATGACCTGACAATCTCCACTTTAATGTATATTTTATACGATACTTTGACAATAATGATATCATTTTGTTTTGAATATCTTGTACTGAAATATCTGTTCCAAACCTAAAATTCAAGCAAATATATAATTCCCCCGGAATTACATTATCATTACCTAACCCAGAATGTATATTAGAAATTTGTATTGTAGTAGGTAAAAAATTTTTATTACCTTGACTCCATTTATATGCAATAAGCGCATTTAAAAAAGGTAAAACATTATGTATAACATTACCTGTAAGTTGAGGATATGCTACATGTCCTTGTAATCCATAAACAAATAAATCTACATTTAATGAACCTCGACGTCCAATTTTCACTACATCCCCAAGTACTTTATCACTCGTAGGTTCACCAATAATACAAAAATTAATACGTTCACAAATAATCTTCAAATATTCTATAATACGTATAGTACCATCTTGTGCATGAGATTCTTCATCAGAAGTAATTAAAAATGATAATCTACCAGAGTAATTAGGACGATAAGTAATAAATCTTTCTGCAGCTATAATCATAGCCGCTATTGCTCCTTTCATATCAGAAACACCGCGACCAAATAAATATCCATTTTTGATAACAGGTATAAAAGGACAAGAATTCCATAATTTATTATTTCCAGAAGATACAACATCAGTATGTCCTGCAAAAGATAATGTAATACCATGACCTTTATAAGCCCAAAAATTATTAGTTTTTTGATGTTTTAAAAATGAAATATTAAAACCCATTTTAGATAACCTACTAGCAATAATATTCTGACACCCCAAATCTAAAGGACTTACAGAAGGAATAGAAATTAACTGTTTTGCCAAATTTAATACAGGACAACAATACATATTGTATTCCTTAAAATTAATATATATTATAATACGTAAAATAATGTATAATAATTAATATTATAATTATTATTTTAACCTTTTACTTAATAATTTTTTAGCTTTTGTCACTATATTATCTATTGTGAAACCAAAAACTTTAAATAATTTTTCAGATGGAGCTGATTCTCCAAAAACATCTATACCAATTACACAACCATATAATCCAACATATTTATACCAATAATCAGATTTACCTGCCTCGACAGCAATTCGACAAAATACGGAATTAGGTAATACAAATTCTCGATAAGCACGTTCTTGACTTTCAAAAATATCAACAGAAGGCATAGATACTACTCGCACACCATATCCTATTTTTTCAATTTGTTCCGCAGATAATAATGTTAATTCTACTTCAGATCCTGTAGATATTAAAATAATATCAATTTTTTTTTTAGAATCACGTAATATATATCCACCCCGAGACACATCTTTTACTTGTTTTAAAGTACGTTTCAACGTTAATAAATTTTGACGTGATAATATTAATGCTGTTGGACCTTTATATCTTTCTATAGCATATTTCCAAGCAATTACAGTTTCTAAAGTATCACTAGGTCTCCAAACACTCATATTTGGTATAGAACGTAAACTTGACAATTGTTCTATAGGTTGATGTGTAGGACCATCTTCTCCTAAACCAATAGAATCATGTGTATATATTAAAACATGCCTGGTTTTCATTAATGCAGCCATACGTATAGCATTCTTAGCATAATCAGAAAATACTAAAAATGTTGATGTATAAGGAATAAAACCTCCATGATTCGATATACCGTTAGCTATTGCAGTCATACCAAACTCACGTACACCATAATGAATATAATTTCCAGATTGCGTATTTTTAATAGAATATGAACCAGACCATTTGGTTAAATTACTAGGAGTTAAATCTGCTGAACCACCTAATAATTCTGGTAATAATTTACCTAAATATTCTAATATATTTTGAGATGATTGTCTTGTAGCTATATTAAAATGACTATCTTGAATTTTTTGAATAAAATTATTGATTTGTGTAGACCAATCAATTGGTAACATCCCTGACATACGACGCATATATTCATCAGCTAAATTAGGATAATGTGTTTTATAATTATTAAAAAGCATATTCCATTCCTTTTCTAACTTCTTACCTTTATCACGAGCATCCCATTGCCTATAAATATCATCTGGAATATAAAAAGGAGGATATTTCCATTGTAATTTCTGTCTAGATAAATTAATTTCTTCTACTCCTAATGGAGAACCATGAGCATTAGCTGTTCCTGATTTATTAGGTGATCCAAAACCAATAATTGTATTACAAATAATAATAGACGGTTTATCTGAAACTTGCTGCGCAATATAAATAGCGTTAAAAATAGCATCTGCATCATGACCATTTATGGAATCTAACACATGCCAATTATATGCTTTAAATCGCTGTGCAGTATCATCATTAAACCAATCACATATATTACCATCAATAGAAATCCCATTATTATCATAAAACACAATCAGTTTTCCTAACTTCAGAGATCCAGCTAATGAACAAACTTCATGAGAAATACCCTCCATTAAACATCCATCACCTACAAAAACCCACGTATAATGATCAACAATATTATAATTTATACGATTAAAATAAGCTGAAAGTATCCGTTCAGCAATTGCCATACCTACTGCAGAAGCTAATCCTTGTCCTAAAGGTCCAGTTGTAATTTCTACTCCAGGAGTATATTCTAATTCTGGATGACCGGGTGTTTTAGAATATAATTGTCTAAAATCTTTTATATCATCTATCGTAATATCATAACCTGTTAAATGTAATACACTATATAATAACATAGATGCGTGACCATTAGATAACACAAAACGGTCCCGATTATCCCAATATGGATTACAAGGATTATGTTTTAAAAAACTTCTCCATAATACTTCCGCTACATCCGCCATACCCATTGGAGCGCCTGGATGTCCAGAATTAGCTTGTTGAACAGCATCTATACTTAAAATTCGTACAGCATTAGCTAACTGTTTACGTAAACACATAATAATTTTCTCCTCAATGAAATAAAATTAAAAAACATTTATATTACAGTATTCAATATATTTTCTAACTGCTGCTGATCATGACTAAATTGATTAATACCACTAGATAATTTTTCTACAGCCATAACATCTTGATTATGTTGCCATCTAAAATCAAATTCACCTAAAATATTAGGTTTTTCTAAAATCTGTGTAGAAGGAATTAAATTTCTTATTATATTTGTATTAAGTTGTTGTAACTCTTCTAATAAATTTGGAGAAATTGTTAAACAATCACAACCTGATAAAGCTATAATTTGTTGAATATTACGAAAACTAGCACCCATTATAATGGTTTTATAATTATATTTTTTATAATAATCATATATTTTTTTTAATGATAATACTCCTGGATCATGATCGACATTATATGTTTTAATATATTGATGTTCATAATACCAATCGTAAATTCTACCAACAAAAGGAGAAATTAAAAAAACTTCAGAATCTGCACATATTTTAGCTTGAGCTAATGAAAATAATAGTGTTAAATTACAATTAATATTATCTTTTTTTAATTCCTTTGCAGCTTGAACACATTCCCATGTAGAAGCTAATTTAATTAATATTCTTGAACGACTAATACCTTCTTCTTCATACATAGTAATAATCTTATAAGCTTTTTCAATACAAGCATCTTTATTAAACGATAAACGAGCATCAAGTTCACTAGAAACTTTTCCAGGTATATGTTTTAAAATTTCTATACCAATATTTACTAATACTTTATCACTGGCATTAATAATTTTATTTTTTTTAGAACCACCTTTTTTTTTCGCATATATAATAGCATCAATAATTAATTTCTTATAATCAGGTAAATGTATAATTTTCAAAATTAACGAAGGATTCGTTGTTGCATCATATGGTTTATATTTACAGATCATATTAATATTTCCAGTATCTGCAACTACTGTAGTAAATTGTTTTAACTGTGATAACTGATTCATTTTGATCCTATAGAATAATAATTCATTTTATTTAATAATTTTCAAATTTACATATTATAATCATATAATATACTAAATGTAAAATATAATATCATATATTATATAAAAATTGATATTAATAACATAATAAACCAATAAAAAATTTATTATATTATTTTCAGTTATATAAAAAATACATTTTTGATTTAAGATTATTTTACTACTTTACATAAAAACATATAATTAATTCATAAAATTATTATAACATACTTTTTTATTAAAAGAAATCACTTTTATAATATATTAAAAAATAAAAATTAAACATAATTCTCAAATTGATAAATAATATAATATATTACTTATTCTATAAAATTAAAATTATATAATAAATTAAAATTATAAATCCAAAAATAAATATAATATGTAATATATTCAATGTATAAAATATATTATAAAATAAATAATATATAATGTATTATAACATTATTGAATAAATAAACAAAATATATATATAAGAATATAATATGATAAAACGATATATCGGAAAACTGTACATTGTTCCAACTCCTATCGGAAATTTAGAAGATATTACTATAAGAGCTATTAATACTTTAAAAAATGTTGATCTAATAGCTTCAGAAAACACAAAACATACAAAAATTTTATTAAAAGTATTTAATATTAACACTTCGATAATATCTTTACATAATCATAATGAAAATAAACAAACCAAACAAATAATTATTATGTTAAAAAAAAAAATATTGCTTTAGTTTCAAACGCAGGTACTCCAGTTGTTAACGATCCAGGATACCCATTAATTCAGAAATGTCATAAAAAAAATATTACAGTTATACCACTTCCTGGAGCATGCGCTGCTATAACAGCTTTAAGTGCATCCGGTATACCAAGTAATCAATTTTGTTATAAAGGTTTTATACCTAAAAAAAAAATAAAAAGAATAAATTTTTTACAAAAATTAAAAACAAAACAAACAACAACAATTATATATGAATCATGTCATCGTATTTTAGACAGCTTAAAAGACATTATTACAATTTTAGGTCCTGATAAAAAAATTACTCTTGCAAAAGAAATAACAAAAAAATGGGAAAAAATTAAATATGGAAAATCACAAAATATCTTACTATGGTTAAAAAACAATCAACTAAAACAAAAAGGAGAAATAATTATTATTATAAAAGGTTATAAAAAAAAAAATATTCATTTTTTACCTAAAAAAATATTAAATACATTTTTGCTACTAAATTCCGAAATATCAATCACAAAATCCATACAATTAACTGCATTAATACACAAAACTAATAAAAATGAATTATATAAAAATATTATACAATATATTAAAAATGACAAAAAATAAAAAATATATTACTATAAACACATAAAATTGACCAAACAGTCGCTATTTAACAATGATAATATTAAATAGAGGAAAGTCCGGGCTCCATAGAGCAAGGCGCCAGATAATCCCTGGGAAGTATTAATGCTGACGACAAGTGCAACAGAAAAAATACCGCTTGAATTACATATAATATTTTATCATTATTATATAAAATATTTAAGTAAGGGTGAAAAGGAGTGTTAAAAGCACACCGCATATTTAGTAATAAATATGGCTATGCAAACTCCGCCTGGAGAAAAGTTAAATAAGATTACGTACAGCTCTGTATCATAAAATCTGGGTAAACTGCTGAAACCGTAAAGTAATTTTTTTTTTTTTTTTTTTTTTTTTTTTGGGGTTTAGATAAATGACTGTTTCTTACAGAACCCGGCTTATAGGTCAATTTTATTATGTAAATTTTTATTACATATTAAAATTATAATCTAAATGATACATTTATCTATTATATCTCCATTTATATTACAGAAATTAGAAAAATATTATACAAATAAAAATCAATAATAACAACATAAATAAAATAATTATTTATATAAAATTATGAAATATAAAAAAAATTTAAAATTTTTTATCTTTTAAATTTATATATAAAATATTTAATTTTATTCGATAATTAAAATAATATACCATTTTATATAATTAAATAATACAATTTATTAATATATGCAATAAAAATTATAAATATCAAATAATAAAACACGTTAAAATACGATAATTTCACCTATATCATTTTATATCCAATATAATAAATATTAATGGTTTTTATGAAATCACATATAACTATATTACATATCATATATTATAAATAAATTTTAAATAATAAATATATTATATGATCATCACAAAAATTTTTAAATCACACAATTCAATAAAAACATACAATTTAAAATATTATAAAATAATTTATATAAAATAAACATTATATTATATTTCTATAAATATTCATAATATTGATACGTCAATACATGAATATAAAAAACAATTATTCCAATTACAATATGTTAATATATTATACATATACAATTAATACAATTATAAAAAATTATGAATTTAAAATATGTTCCAACAGGCGTTAAAGTTCCAAATGATATTTATGTAATTATTGAAATACCTCTTTATTCACACCCAATTAAATATGAAATGGATAAAAAAACAGAAACACTATATGTAGATCGATTTATAAATACATCTATGGTATATCCATGTAACTATGGGTATATAAACAACACATTAGCTAATGATGGAGATCCCTTAGATGTTTTAATACCTATAGAATATTCTTTACAACCGAGTTGTGTTATCCAATGCAGACCTATTGGATTATTAAGAATGATTGATGAATCAGGAGAAGATTCAAAAATTATTGCTATCCCCCATGAAAAAATTCATAATGATTATAAAAAAATTATAGACATTAACGACTTACCTAACTTAACAAAACAAAAAATTGTTCATTTCTTTACACATTATAAAGATTTAGAGCCGGGTAAATGGGTAAAAATTATTGGACTAGAAAATGCACAATCGGCTCAAAAAGAAATCATGTTATCAATTAACCAAGCCGTAAAAAATACAGTTAAAAATGTTTTATAATATTATTTACAACTATATACTTTAAATACACTATAATATAACGAGAAATATAAATATGTCTAAACAATGCCAAATAACAAAAAAAAAACCTATGTTTGGAAATAATCGATCACATGCAATGAACGCAACAAAAAAAAAATTCTCTCCTAATTTACAAAATCATAAATTTTGGATACCTAGTAAAAAAAAATTTATTAAATTAAAAATATCTATGCAAGGTATGAGAATGATTGACAAAAAAGGTATTGAAACAATACTGAAAAATATAAATAAAGGATAACAAATGGCAAAAACAACAAGAGAAAAAATTAAACTTATATCTTCCGCGGGAACAAAACATTTCTACACAACTACTAAAAATAAACGATCTAAACCAGAAAAAATAGAATTAAAAAAATACGATCCTATAATTAGAAAACATGTTCTATATAAAGAAATAAAAATTAAATAAATTAATTATACAATATATTACAATTTTATTCTTATCAATACAATGATTCAATAATAATAAACAGTTTGTTTAATATCTTTTTGATATATACAAAATCTATAAAATTAAACTACAGATCTATATAAAATATTTCAATATTATGACAACAATAATATATTACATATTAGAGTAGTATAACAACTTTTTGATTCGTTTTAAAGATTCTCTTTTACCTATAATATCCATTATAATACTAATGTTGGGTGAAACATCTACACCGGTCATGAATATACGAAGTGGCATACAAATATGATGATTAGATAATCGAAAACGAACAGATATATTCTTAATCACCATCATAATATTGATATGATTCCAATGATCAATATAAAATAAATCACAATATATCATTATAAATATTTTTTTATAATTTGGGAATAAATATTTATTTATTAAATCTTTATTAATTTTAATATCACAAAAAAAGAAATGAGATTGTAACGCTATTTCTTTTAATGTTTTACCACGCTTTCTAAAAAGTTTTATAATTCGTGCTAATTTAAAACGATCTTGTAATAATATTTTTGGTACATGTAAAAACATCTTAAAATTATTTATTAAATAATCATCAATAGGTAATACATTCAAATAATATTGATTAAACCATAAAAGTTTTTTAATACTAAAAGTACTAGGAGATTTATTAAGCATCTTCAAAGAAAATATTTTTTTCATATCTGTTAAAGAATAAAATTCTTGATTATTATATGACCAACCTAATTTAAATAAATAATTTAAAACTGATTCCTTAAAAAATCCTTCTTTTTTATATTGTAAAATGCTACAAGCATTTTTTCTTTTAGATAAATTATTTTTTTTATCATCAACTACCATAGAAACATGTGTATAAATAGGAATGTTCGAACCTAAAGATTTTAAAATATTAATTTGTCTTGGTGTATTATTAATATGATCTTCTCCTCTAATAACATGTGTTATTTTCATTTCTAAATCATCAATAATTGAACAAAAATTATATGTCGGAAGACCATTTTGACGTTGAATAATTAAGTCATCCAATTCTGAATTATTAAAAACAATCGTTCCTCTAATTATATCTGAAAATACTACTTTACCCCAATTAGGATTTTTAAAACGTATAACATAATTGTCACTACCTTGTTTATTTAAAGGTATATTTCTACATTTTTGATCATATTTTGGTTTTTTACCATGTAATATTTGTAATAAACGAATTTTTTTTAATCTATCAACAGTACAATAACATTTATAAGCAACCCCAATTTCTAACATTTCATTAATTTTTTCTTTATATAAAGATAACCGTTGACTTTGAAAATAAGGACCTTTGTCCCAATCAATATCTAACCATCTTAATGTTTCTAAAATATTTTTAACATATATAGAGTTGGATCTTACTATATCAGTATCTTCAATACGAAGAATAAAAATTCCATTAAAACATTTAGAAAATAACCACGAATAAAATGCTGTACGAACACTTCCGATATGTAAATCTCCAGTAGAACTAGGAGCAAAACGAGTTCGAATTTCCATATTTTTCCTTCATTTTATAATATTATTAAAAAATTTATACAATTTATACTAACATAAATACAAACATTTTAAAAAAAATATTGACTATTTTTTTTTTAGAATATATAATTTCACTTGTCCGCAGGTGTTAAGATATATCAAAAAAAGGTGATTAGCTCAGTTGGTAGAGCGCCTCCTTTACACGGAGGAAGTCGGCGGTTCAAGTCCGTCATCACCTATTTAAAAATAAGTCTATATTATCTAATCAAATAGGGTCGTTAGCTCAGTTGGCAGAGCAGTTGACTTTTAATCAATTGGTCGCAGGTTCGAATCCCGCACGACCCATATAAAAATAATCATTTACACTATACAATACATAAATTATATTATATCCTAAAAAATTTATTATTAATATGCCATACATTAAAGTAGAAATACAAAATCAATAAAATAATATATTAAAATTTATATACACATTATGTATTAAGCATTAATAAAAAACTAAATCGAATTTATAAAATACTATTTACAGATAAGATTATATAATCGATATTAATAATTATACACTATTTTATAAAATTTAAAGTTTAAACAATCAATCTTAAAAAATTAAATACAATATATATAAAAGTAAATAATATATACTTCTATATATAATAATTAAAGAATAAAAAATTAAAATAATGTATTATAATTAAATATAATCTAATATAATAAACAATTTTATTTATTTAATCACATACACATTTAGAAGTATATGTATATACTTTAATTTTCATATTATATGAATAATTATATAAAATATTCAATATTCTATTGAGAAATAGAATATATTTCAAAACTTAAAAATATTAATCGATATAAAAACATATATCAAAATTATAATATTAAAATAACATATCAAATACAAAATATAAATTTAATATTTTAATAAAATAAAAAGTTAATTAACTATATTATATAAATCAATATAATAAATACATATTCAATAAAAATAATATTACATAATATCCAAAATGTTAATACTATAATTCATAATAAAATTATACATAATTAAAAAATAAAAGGTTCGTATATGCTTCAAAAAACCATTACAATTACTACACAAAACGGATTACATATTCGACCAGCAGCAATACTTGTCAACCACGCTCAAAAATTTACATCAGATATTACCATCACATTTAAAGACAAAACTATCAATGCAAAAAGTTTATTTAAATTGCAAACCTTAGGATTAATAAAAAATTCTCAAATTGTTTTATCTGCTTCAGGACCAGATGAACAAGACGCTATTCAAAAATTAAGTAAAGTCATTCAAAATCTGAAATAAATGAAAATATCTTACACAATTTACTTAAAATACTTTTTAAATATAAATAAAAGGTTATATTATGATTTCAGGAATTTTAGCATCACCCGGAATCGCTATTGGAAAAGCCTTATTAATCAAAGAAAAATCAATTAATATTTATACATATCAAATACCTCCAAATCATATTGATAAAGAAATTAACAAATTTTTAGACGCTAAAAAAGAAACAATAAACCAATTAGAAAAAATTAAAGATAAATCAAAAAAATTCTTCAAAAATAAAAAAGAAAATATTTTTACAAGTCATATTATGATCTTAAAAGATCAAGAATTAGAAAAAGAAATAATATTATCAATAAAACAACAATTAAATACTGCAGAACATGCAGTAAATTTAATTCTTTCTAAACAAATTAACTATTTAAATGATATTCAAGACGAGTACTTAAAAAACAGAGCAATTGACATTCAAGATATTAGAAATCGAATTTTAAGAAATTTACTGAAAATAAATACAATAAATTTAAAAGAAATTCAAGAAAAAGTAATCCTGATCGCTCATGATTTAACTCCATCTGAAATAGCACAAATGAACTTTAAATATATATTAGGATTTATTACTGAATTAGGAGGTTACACTGCACATACCGCCATTATGGCACGATCATTATCAATTCCAGCTATAGTTGGTGTTACAAATATTTTAAATCAAATTAAAAATAATGACTGTATTATTCTTAATGCAGTAAACAATCAAATTATTATTAATCCAAAACAAGAAACTATTAATCAAATAAAAATAATCCAAAAAAAAGAATATTTTAAAAAACAAAATCTAAATAAAATAAAACATTTATCACCTATAACTCTTGACAACCACAAAATAGAAATCAGTGCTAATATTGGAAATATAAACGATCTAAATTATGCACAAAAATACGGTGCTCAATCTATAGGATTATATCGTACTGAATTTTTATTTATGGAACGTACTAAATTACCTTCAGAAGATGAACAATTCGTATCATACAAAACAATAGCTCAAAAAATGAAAAATCAATCAGTTACTATAAGAACATTAGATATTGGTGGTGATAAAAAAATCCCATATATGCACTTCAAAAAAGAAGAAAACCCCTTTTTAGGATGGAGAGCAATAAGAATCAGCTTAGATAAAAAAGAAATATTATATACTCAATTAAGAGCGATATTAAGAGCATCACAATTTGGAAGATTAAGAATATTATTTCCTATGATTATTTCCATAGAAGAAATTCAAACACTCAAAGAAGAAATAAAACAAATAAAACAAGATTTAAATAAAAAAAGGATATTGTTTGATTCTAATATTCCAATAGGAATTATGATTGAAACACCATCATCTGCGATTATTGCTGAACATTTAATTAAAGAAGTGGATTTTTTTAGTATTGGTACAAATGATTTAACACAATATACTCTAGCTGTTGATCGGGGTAATCAATTAGTATCTAAATTATATAATCCATTTCATCCATCCGTATTATCTTTAATTCATAAAGTAATTCAAATATCACATAAAAACGGAAAATGGACTGGTATGTGTGGAGAATTAGCAAGCAATGAACTAGCCACTATCTTATTATTAGGTATGGGATTAGATGAATTTAGCACGAATCCTTCTTCTATTTTAAAAATTAAAAATATTATTCGAAAAGTAACATTATATGATGCAAAAAGAATAACACAACAAGTATTAAAACAAAAAAATATTTACAATATAATGAAATTAATACAACAATTTATGATGTTATTAAAACATAATGTAACTATATAAATCACCATTAAGGATAAAATTTTGAATTTACTACATAAAATATTTAAAATAAACCCATCACAACAAGAAACAAATATCTTTGCACCAATATCAGGAACCATTCACAATATAAAAAAAGTACCAGATGAAGTATTTTCAAAAAAAATTATTGGAGATGGTATAGCTATTGAACCATCTGGAAATAAAATAGTTGCACCTGTACAAGGTATTATTGGAACAATTTTCAAAACTATGCACGCTTTCTCAATTGTAACAAAAAATAAAATTGAAATTTTTGTACATTTTGGAATTGATACTATTCTATTAAAAGGTAAAGGATTTCAAAAAATTGCTCAAGAAAATCAAAAAGTTAACGTAGGTGATACAATCATTAAATATGATTTAGATTTTTTAACTAAAAAAGCCAAATCAATTATAACACCGATAATTATATCCAATGTTAAACATAACAAAATAATTAAAAAATATGAAGGACAAGCAATTGAAGGAAAAACAATAATTATGAAAGTAACTAAATAAAATCATATTTTATAATCATAATACTTATAAATGCTGTTATGTAGTATCATAAATATATAATATAATTAAATACCAATAACAAAAACATAAACTTAAATATTTACAATAATGAAAAAATAAATACATTAAATTAATAATATACATATTATAAAATATACAATAGGTTTTACATTTATGCATAATTTATTATCACAATTTGGAAACACAATACAAAGAGTAGAAACTGCAATTCATGCTTTAAAAAATCGTAATGGCGTTATTATTACCGATGATGAAAAAAGAGAAAACGAAGGAGATTTAGTTTTTTCATGTGAAAATATAACTATAAAACAAATGGCATTAATGATTCGTTATGGAAGTGGAATTGTTTGTTTATGTATTACAGAAGCTAAAAGAAAAAAATTAAATTTACCTATGATGGTAGAACATAATACTAGTACGTACAGTACAGGATTTACAGTTAGTATTGAAGCAGCATATGGAGTATCCACAGGAGTGTCCGCACATGATCGATTAAAAACCATTAAAACAGCTATTCCAGATATAGCAAAATCTTCTGATTTTCATAAACCAGGTCATGTGTTTCCGCTTTGTGCACATAACAAAGGAATATTGTCACGATTAGGACATACAGAAGCATCTATTGAATTAATGATGTTATCTGGGTTTAAACCTATGAGTGTCATTTGTGAATTAACAAATAAAGATGGTAGTATGTCTAAAATCAATGAAATAATAAAATTTTCTAAAATAAATAATATTCCTATAGTAACAATCAAAGATTTAATATCGTATATAAAATAAATATTATAATTATTTTAAATATGACTAATTAACCATCTTGGTTGAATAAAAATATTAGGTATATTAAAAGATTTTATCTTAACATATATAGAACCAACATATGCAATCATAGCAGCATTATCTGTACAAAAATCTAATCGTGAAATAAATATTTTTCCATGATATTTATTCATCATATAATTTAATTTTTTTATTATTCGTTGATTAGTACTTACACCACCAGAAACAATTAATTTACTCAAACCTGTTTGTTCAAATATAATTTTACATTTATGAAGTAACATACTTATTATAGTATTTTCAAATTCTTTAGCAATGTTATATAATAATTGTATATTATTAATATTTTTATTAATAAGATTTATAGTAAAAGTTTTTAATCCTGAAAAACTAAAATTTAAATCATTATGATATTTCATTGGTTTAGGAAATAAAAATGTTTTAGATATGCCTTGTCTTGCAAAATTAGATAATGCTAAACCGCCTGGATAACCTAAACCTAATACTTTAGCAATTTTATCAAATGTTTCTCCTATAGCATCATCTAAAGTTGCACCCAATATTTTATATTTTCCTAATTGATATGCATAAATTAATTGAGTATGTTTACCTGAAATTAATAATCCAATAAAAGGAAATGAAAGATAATTATTTTCAATCATAGGCGTTAACAAATGACCTTCCATATGATGTATTGGAATAATAGGTATATTACAAGAAAATGAAAGCGAAAAACTTAATGTTGCACCAATCAGTAACGTTCCAGATAATCCTGGACCTGCAGTGTATGCAATACCATCTATATCATTTAAAGATATTTTAACCTTATTTAAAGTATACTGAATTAACGATGCCAGTGTATTCAGATGTTCTCTAGATGCTAATTCAGGAAGTACACCACCATGTTCATTATGAATATGTGTTTGACTACATAACTCATTAATTAATATTCCAAATTGACTATCATAAATAGCTACTCCAGTATCATCAAATGATGTTTCAATGCCTAATATACGCACATTTAAACCTACAGTTTAAAAAATTTAAATTACTTTAAATAAACATTATAATAATGAATAATATAAATTATTAGTTGAAATATTATTAAATTTCATATACCATAAATATAAAAAATAAAAAAATAAAGAAAATAATTATTATGCCTATAATTAAAGTTCGTGAAAATGAACCATTTGATATAGCTTTAAGAAGATTTAAACGATCTTGTGAAAAAGCTGGAATATTATCAGAAATGCGAAAAAGAGAATTTTATGAAAAACCTACCACTAAAAGAAAACGATCGCGAGCCTCTGCAATTAAAAGATTAGCAAAAAAATTATCACGAGAAAATGCAAAAAAAATACGTATGTACTAAAAGACATAATATGATTTCCAATAAATATCTACATTTTAATAAGAAATCATCATATTTAAACAAAAATATACAAATATGATATGAAAAATTTTATATCAAAAGATTTTATCCATGAAATTTTAAAAAATATTAATATTGTTGATGTAATTAATACGCGCGTTACACTCAAAAAAAGTGGAAATAACTATATTGCTTTATGTCCTTTCCATAATGAAAAAACACCATCATTTACAATCAATTCTGAAAAACAATATTTTTATTGTTTTGGTTGTCACATACATGGTAATGTCATTGATTTTTTAATAAAATATAATCAATTAACGTTTTTAGAAAGTATTAAAGAACTTGCATATAGTAGTGGAATTAAAATACCTACTAATAAATATAATAAATATTATAACGAATTAAATCATAAAAAACAAAAACTATATAATAGTATCAAAGAAATATCAACAATATATCAGAAAAATTTACAATCACGTAAATGTAAAAAAATACATACATATTTAAAAAATAGAAAAATTGATCCAAACATGATTAACTATTTTAATATTGGTTTTTCTTTTGATACAATAAATATACTTAAGAGTAAAATGTTTACACATAACGATCATATTCCCAATCTGATAACATGTGGTATTTTAGTTAAAACAAACATAGGTTATCTATATGATCGGTTTCATGATCGAATAACTTTTCCAATTAAAAATGAATATGGCAACATTATTGGATTTGGAGGTAGAATATTAAATCATAACCAATCTAAATATATTAATTCTCCAAATACTGAAATATTTGATAAAGGAAAACAAATATATGGTATTTATGAAACTAAATTACAAAATCCTAAACCAAAATATTTATTAATAGTTGAAGGATATTTTGATGTTATCTCATTAACTCAATTTAATATAAAAAATGTAGTATCTACATTAGGAACATCAATAACAAATCAACAAATACAAAAACTTTTTAAAACTACTAAAAAAATTATTTTTTGTTATGATGGTGATAATTCCGGAGAAAAAGCTGCATGGAGAACATTGAAAAAGATATTACCATATATGCATGACGGTTATAATATTAAATTCATATTTTTACCTATAAATGAAGATCCAGATAGTATCATTCATAAAGAAGGAACAAAAAAATTTAAAAATAGAATTAATCAATCAGTTAATATATTAGATTTTTTTTTACATACTTTATTAAAAAAAGTTAATTTATGTTCCATAAATGGTAAAATTAAATTGCTAAATTTATCTATGCCATTAATTAATACCATACCTAGTGTATTAACAAAAATATATTTTCGTCGTGCTATAGGATTGAAAATAGATATTGTAGACGAATATCAATTACAAAAAATATTTTATATTAATCAAAAGAATGAATTTAAATATATAGATCAAATAATTAAAAAGACTAATATGAATATTTTAATCAGTTTAATTGTACAAAATCCTGATTTTTTTCAGTTTGTTCCTAATAACATAAATAAAATACCAAGCCATATAATATCTGGATTATCTTTTTTTATTCAAATTTTTAAATTATGTCGTAAATATAAAAAATTAAATACTGGTCAATTAATTGAATTATATAGAGATCAAAAAACTATTTTTAATATTATTAATAAATTCGCTTATTGGGATAATATGATAAATCCAAATAATAAAAAAAAAGTTTTTTCGGATTTAATTAAAAAAATTTATAATATAAATTTAGAAAATAAATATAAAAAATTAATTGATAAATTTTATATTTTAGGTTTAAATAAACAAGAAAAATATAAATTATGGAAGATTAATAAAATATTGTCTCAAAGAAAAATAAAATAATATAAAATTTTAGTAATTTGTTACATTTATTAAATATATATTGACAAATGTTATATTTTTAGTTTTATATTATTATATAAAATAAATAAATATGTAGACAATATAAGATGAAAAAATTCACGTATCAATTACGAAAAAATAAAAAATTATCTTTAAAAATTAAAACATTACTTAATAAAGGTAAAAAATATGGTTATCTTACTCATTCTGAAATCTATAAGTATTTACCTAAAGACAGTATGAAGCCTAATACAATAAAAAATATCATGAAAATACTACATGATATGGATATTAGTATTAAACAAGATCAAACTATATATAATCATCATTATCAAGATATACACAATTATAAAAATAAACATAAAATACAAACGAAGAATAATATAAAAAGAAATACTATTTATGAAGATATTATTCATTCAGAAGAACAAGAAATGTTGTTAAATGAAAAAGAATTTAATCGTACAACCGATCCTGTTCGAATGTATATGCGTGAAATGGGTACAGTTAAATTATTAACCCGAGATGGTGAAATTAAAATAGCAAAAAGAATTGAAGAAGGCATGCAACAAATTAAATATTCTATTTCTGAATATCCAGCAGCTATAGAACATATTTTTAAAGAATACCAACGTATTCAAACAGGACAAATAAAATTGTCTGATATAATAACAGGATTCGTTGATTCTGAATATAATAATGAAAACGCTATACTAAATAGTGTTAAATCAAACAAAACAAACGACAATATAATAAATAATGAAAAAAATGAATTAAAAAATTGTGATAAAAATAAAAAAAATATCTTACATAATATCAATCAGGATGATGAAAGTGAATATTATGTAGATCCAAAATTAGCAAAACGTAAGTTTGAAAAATTAAAAATACAATTTGATAAAACAAATTCTATTATCAAACAAAAAGGTAGACAACATAAAGATTCGATTGTTGAAATTAATAAATTAGTATTACAATTTCGTACATTTAAATTAGTTCCTAAACAATCTGAATGTATTATCAAACATATTCGTCATGTTATTGCTAAAATCAGAAAACAAGAACGTTTAATCATGAAAATATGTGTAGAAGAATGTAATATTCCCAAAAAACAATTTATACATTTATTTCTTGGTAATGAAACAAATAAAAATTGGATTAATGTAATAGAAAAAATTAATACATTATGGGCTCAAAAATTAAAAAAAGTTAAAAAAAGTATTTTTTTTATAATGGATAAATTAATACATATAGAAAAACAAATTGGATTAACTATTAGTTGTATGAAAAATATTAATAAAAGAATGTCTATTGGAAAAGCAAAATCACAACGCGCTAAAAAGGATATGGTAGAAGCAAATTTAAGATTAGTTATTTCTATTGCAAAAAAATACACTAATCGTGGTTTACAATTTCTTGATTTAATACAAGAAGGAAATATTGGATTAATGAAAGCAGTAGACAAATTTGAATATCGTCGGGGGTATAAATTTTCAACTTACGCCACATGGTGGATTAGACAAGCTATTACTCGATCTATTGCTGATCAAGCACGAACCATTCGTATTCCTGTACATATGATTGAAACCATTAATAAATTAAATAGAATTTCACGACAAATACTACAAGAAATTGGAAGAGAACCAACACCAGAAGAATTATCTGTTCGGATGTCTATACCAAAAGAAAAAATTAGAAAAATTTTAAAAATAGCAAAAGAACCAATATCTATGGAAACACCAATTGGTGATGATGAAGATTCATATTTAGGAGATTTTATAGAAGATAATAATTTAGAATTACCTGTAGAATCTGCAACAGCTGAAAATTTAAAAACCGCTACATATAATATCTTGTCTGGATTAAATCCTCGAGAAGCAACAGTATTGAGAATGCGATTTGGAATTGATATGCATACTGATCATACTTTAGAAGAAGTAGGAAAACAATTTGATGTAACACGAGAAAGAATTCGTCAAATAGAAGCAAAAGCTTTACGTAAATTACGACATCCTAGTCGTTCAGAAATATTAAAACATTTTTTAAAAGATTAAAAAAATATTTTAAATATTTATATCTTTTATTATGTATAATTAACAATAAATTATTTGTTTAAATTATCTTTATAAACAAATAAATACCTTAATAAGGTTTTGATTCTATTTATATAAATAGAATCAAAACCTTATTAAAGTAGTAATGTGTTAGAAATCTATAATAATTAAAATTTATTTATATAAATTAAATAATGTGTTTATATATAAAATTTATTTTTTTTAATTCGATTAATCGATTTTAATACTTCTGAAAATGAAACACCTCCTTGTGAATTTCTACTATTGATACAAGAATGTAAACTTAATTTATCATATATATCTTTATCAAAAAAAATACTATAATTTCGTAGCATCGATAAACTTAAATTTTCTAAAGGACAGTTATATTTCATTGCTTTTAAAACAATTTGTCCAGAAATATGATGTGATGTTCGAAAAGACATTCCTTTTTTAACTAAGTAATCTGCTAATTCAGTAGCATTAGAATATCCTTTTTTTGCAGATTCTGAACATATATCGTGTTTTATTTTAATGGATTGTAAAACTAATATAGAAATTTTTAAACAATTTTTCCAAATATCTAATCCATAAAATAAGTTTTCTTTATCTTCTTGCATGTCTTTATTATAAGATAAAGGTAAACCTTTTAATAATACCAACATAGATATTAAATAACCATAAACCCGACTCGATTTTCCCCGAATTAATTCTAATGCATCTGGGTTTTTCTTTTGAGGCATTAACGATGATCCAGAAGTAATAGCATCAGATAATTCAATAAAATTTGATTCACCAGAATTAAAAAATATTAAATCTTCAGAAAAACGTGATAAATGCATCATACTAATTGAAGCATTAGATAATAATTCAATTACATAGTCTCGGTCAGATACTGCATCTAAACTATTTTTAGTAATTTTAGAAAATCCTAATCGTAATGCCAATTTTTTCCTATCAATTAACCATGTCGTACCACATAATGCTCCTGATCCTAAGGGACTAATATCAATTCTTTTTAAAGTTTCTTGTAATCTATTTTCATCACGTATAAACATTTCAATATATGCTAAACACCAATAAGCAAATGTGATAGGTTGTGCTCGTTGTAAATGTGTATATCCAGGCATAATATCATTGATAGTTTTTTCCGCTGTAATCAATAATGTATGTTGCAATTTTATTAAATAATTTAATAACTTGATAATTATATCTTTACACCATAATTTTAGATCTGTTGTAACCTGATCATTACGACTACGTCCAGTATTTAATTTTTTAGCCAATGTTCCTAACATACCGACTAATTTTGATTCTACCCAACTATGTATGTCTTCTTCGTTGCTGTCTAATATATTTTTTGGATTTTGATGTATTTGATTTAATAATATGTTTAATGCATTTTGAATTTTTATTTGTTCTTGTTTAGTTAAGACGTAACATTGTTTTAATGCTTTTGACCATGCAATAGAACTTTGAATATCATATTTAGCGAGACGATAATCAATATGTAAAGAATTATTAAAATTTTGAAATAATTGATTAGATTTTTGATTAAATCTTCCTCCCCATAATGTGGTTTTATTATTCTTCATTATATTAACCTTTAAATATTT